>NZ_JBHUQX010000288.1:0-12184 GCF_042674225.1 Streptomyces sp. NPDC056948 | reverse complement strand
CGCGCTGATCGGCGAGGAACGGGTGGCCACCGGCTCGCAGGAGCTGACCTTCAACGTCAACCGGCTGCGGCACTCCGAGACGCCCCGGCTGCTGGTCCGCTACAAGGACGGCCGCCCGTCGGTCCCGTACACGCCCGACCGGCTGGAGGAGCTGACGGCGCGCCGGGATGATCATCTGGAGGAGCTGCGGGGCATAGCGGAGATCGTGGTCGAGATCCCGGCCCCCTATCTGGAGGACTTCGAGCTCATCGACACCCCTGGGCTGGACTGCGTCTTCGGCGAGGACTCGCTCAACACCCTTCAGTTCCTGCGGCTGCGGCCGGAGGACGTGATGGACGCCAGCCTCCGCCACGCCTCGGCCGCGGACGCCCTGATCCTGGTCCTCCCGGTGCGCGGTCCCTCCCGGACCGACGCCGATGTCGTCGCGCAGTTCCTCGGCCCCGACTTCGCCACCTCGACGCCCCTGACGACCCTGGGGGTGCTCACCAAGTGTGAGTACCTGTGGGAGGAAGGCGGCCCGCATCCGCTGGTGCTGGGCCGCCGCCAGGCGGACCGCATCATGAAGGACGCACCCGGCATGCGGAGGCGGCTCTTCGACCTGACGCCGGTGTGCGGACTGCTGGGCCAGGCGGCCGCCACCCTCGACGAGAAGACCGTCGCCGCCTTCGACGAACTCACGCAGGCCCCCGCGGCAACCCTGTCCTTCCGACTGGCGGACGCCAAGATGTTCGTGAACGCCGGGGACGGTTTCCCGCTCGACGCTGCGCGGCGCCGCGACCTGTGGGACCGCTTCGGCCCCTACGGCATCCACACCGTCTGCGTGCTGCTGCGGGACGGCGTAAGCGATCCCGCGAAGCTGCGCACGAACCTGCTGGACGACAGCGGGCTCACCGGCCTGCGGAGCAGACTGACCGACCACTTCGGCCACCGCTCCACGCTGCTGAAGCTCGACGGATCACTGGAACGCATCCGGCGGATGCCCAAGGACCTGGCGGCCGGCGCCGGGCCCCGGGAGCGGTCGCTGCTGGATTCGGCCATCGGCGGCTTCGAGGCGCTGGCCCTGAACGAACCGGGCTTCGCTGAGCTGCGGACACTGCGTGAGCTGTACACCGGACGGCTGCGGCTGGGCCCGGAGGAGAGCGAGGAACTACGGCGCGCCCTGGGCGAGTTCGGCCGCCGCCCGGCCTACCGGCTGGGACTGCCCGGGGACGCCGGCGCCGACGCGCTGCGTGCGGAAGCGCGGCGCCGCCACTCCGTCTGGCTGGTGCGCTGGCAGTCCGGGATGCTGTACGGCGCGACCCGGGAGGCGGCGCGGACGGTGGTGCGCGGCTACGAGCACCTCTTGCACGAGTTGGACGAGCCGGACGCACCCGGGGACGGCGGCCGGGAGGTCTGACGCGGGAGGCCGTTCCCGTACCCGCCCGTCTGCTCAGCCGTCGTCGCCGCGGACCACGGTCAACAGCCACTCCCCGTCCCGCACACGGTCGCCGGGGCGGGCATGGTGGGCCCGTACCCGCCCCGCCGACGGAGCCGACAGTTGGAGGAGCGAGCCGTCCTCGGTCCGTACCCGGCCGAGCACGGCACCCGCTTCGTACCGGGCTCCGGGCGCCACGTACCAGTCGACGAGGGTCACGGCGCCCGGGGGCAGGGGCCAGCACAGCGGGGTGCGTCCGGGAACAGGGCCGGTCGCCGTGACGGTGCGCACGGTCCTGGCCCTCCCCCAGGCGGCGGCCCCTTCCGCGACGGCGGTGCGCGGATCCTCGGCCCGGTACACGGGCAGTCCGAGTGCTTCCTCCACATGGGCCGTCAGCCCGGGCAGCCGACTTGATCCCCCTACGACGACCACGGCGTCGGCCTTCGGCGGGCGGCCGGAGGAGTCCAGGAGAGCGGTCTCGGCGAGCAGCCGTGCGCAGCACCGGGTCGTGAGTTCGTAGAGCGGCCGGGCAAGGTCCAGGACGCGGTCCCGGTGCAGGGTGAAGGTGCGCTCGGCCGGCGTGAACACATCGGCCGGGGCGCTCTCGGCCGCGAGCCGGTGCTTGAGCTGCCGGGCGAGGTCGAGCAGTTCGATGCGGTGACGCAAAGCGCGGACGGTCGGCTCACCCTCGGGCGGCGGGAGGAGTTCGGCCAACTCCGGACCGCCCTGCGCCCGTAGCTCGGCGAGGACGATGCCGTCGACGTCCCGTCCGCCGCAGTCCACACCCCCGTGCGCGAGGACCGTGTGCTCTTCGTGGTCGCCGCCCTCCCCCATTCCGGTCGCCAGACGCACCAGGGCCGTGTCGAAGGTGCCACCCCCGAAGTCGTGCACCAGGACGGTGGTGCCCGGTGGCAGGGGGCCGCCGGCGAGGGGGGCGAGGGCCGCGGCGACCGGTTCGGGGCACAGCTCCACACCGGGCAGACCGGCCGACCGGGCGGCGCCGAGCAGTTCGTCGCGGCGCGGATCGGAGGGGCCGTAGGCGGCGGGAACGGTGAGCACGGTACGACCGACGGGACCGCCGCCCACCCGTTCGGCCTCGGCCCGTACGGCCTGGAGGAGGAGTGAGACGAGGAGCTCGGGCCGGTGTCCGCGCCCCGCCAGGTCCACGGGCGTGCCCCGGCCCAGGGTGCACTTGATCTCGTCGCGGTACGCGGCCGGAGCGAGCCGGCGGCGCCGCTCGGCCGCGGTACCGACGTACGGCATGTTGCCGTCGAACAGCACGGCGGACGGCCAGCACCATCCGTCGCCGACGGGCTCGCGCAGCCGGTGCACGGTTCCGCCCCTGACGAGCACGGCGCAGGTGCTGGTGGTGCCGAAGTCGATGGCGAGGAGGGATTCCGTGGTCGTACCGCTCATGGGGCTGTCTCCTGCCGCTCGTCGCTGCGGAAGACGCTGTCGGCCACGGGCGGGGCAGCGGTCCGGGTCAGCGTCCAGATGACGGTCGTGCCGTCCGTGAGTCCGGCGGCCAGCCGACTGCCGTCGGGAGCGAAGGCGAGGCAGAGTGCGTCGTCCTCCACCGGGAGGGTGCGCAGCAGCCGACCGTCCTCGAGGCTCCACATCGCCACCCCCTCCGCCGGGGTGCAGGTGGCGAGCAGGCCCGTGGCGGACGAGCAGGTGAAGGAGGTGACGCCCCGCGCCGGGATCTTCAGGACGCTGTCCGGGCGGTGGCCCGCGACGAACAGGGCGGCCGGCGTGGCGACGACGCTGAGCCGGGCGCGCTCGCCGAACAGGTCGTCGTACGCGTCCGCCAGCTTGGCGAAGTCGTCCTGATCGTCGAACTCCTCGAACTTCCGCCAGAAGGAGGGACTGCTCAGCGTGGCGATCTCGTCGTCCAGCAACGCCAGCACGGGGGGTACGCCGTCCGGCAGGCTGTCGAACTCCTCCGGCTCGGCTTCCTCCCAGGTGTCCGTGAACCACATCGCATCGAAGTCGATGTCGTCCGGCTCCACCGCGACCAGCAGTCCGCCGTCATCGGTGAAGACGAGGTCACCGCCCTCGCTGAGTGACTCCCCCTCGAACACGGGCGTCTCCCGCTCGTGGTCGAGCACCACCAGTCCGCCGGCCAGGTCCCTGGCAGCGGCCAACGGTTGTGTGGGAGAGAAGGCGACGGCGGTGACGTCGTCGTCGAGTTCCGCGGAGGCCCGCTCGCCGCCGGTCCCCAGGTCCCAGACGCTCACCGAGCGGTCCGCGCCGCCCGTGCCGAGGAAACGGCCGTCCGGGCTGAAGGCGACGGCGGTCACGGCGTCCGCGTGCGTCCGCCAGAGGGCCCGTCCCGTCGGAGCGGGCATACCGGCCCCGGCTGCCGACCGGTCCGCGCTCACGGTGACCAGCCAGTCGCCGGTGAACACCTCGTCGTCCACGGCCGCGTGCCAGGCGGTGATCCGGCCATTGGCATCCGCCACGAGCTGGTGCAGGGAACCGTCCGGCACCCGGACCCGGGCCAGCAGATCGCCCTCCGCGAACGCCGTCCCCGCCTCGATCCGCCGTTCGACGAGAACGCCGCGGCCTCCGGGCAGATCCCAGGTGAGCGGCACCGCTCCCGCGGCGGGGCGGCGCGGGCGGGCGGTACGGCGCGCGCTGTACACGGCACGGACACAGGCTCCCCGCAGGACCGCGTGCGAGGGCCGCTCGACGGCCCGCACCGGGACGCCGAGCCGGTGGGTGAGATGTCCGAGCACCACCGGGCTGTCACCGCCACCGCCCACCGGGAGCACCGAGGTGACCCGCTCCCGCTCCACGCGTGCGGTGGCCATGACCTCCTCGCAGCACGCCACGGCCCGGTCGAGGAAAGGCGTCGCGATCTCGGCGAAACGGGCGGCGCCCGCCGCATTCAGCAGACGGTCCCCGTACGCCTGTCCCCCGTCCGCATCGCTGTTCACCGGGTGGGTCCACGCCTCGTCGGCCGGAGGACCCGCGAAGCCCGGGGCGCCGTCCGCGCGGAGCGTGGCCGAGACCGCGCCCTCGATGTCCCGCATCCCGCAGCCGTCCAGCGTGAGATGACCCAGCACGTCGTGATCGGCCCGGTCGGGTCCGTGCATACGGACGAGCGCCGCCGTGAAGGTCGAGCCGCCCAGGTCGTGGACGAGGACCAGGTCGCCGTCCCGCACCCCTCCCCCGGCCCCGAGGGCGAGGACCGCGGCGACCGGTTCGGCCAGCAACTCGACCGTCGTGAGCCCCGCCCGCCGGGCTGCGGAGAGCATCCCCGCACGACGCGGATCCACCGCGCCGATCCCCGCCGGGACGGTCAGCAGGGCCGTGGTCACAGGCCTGTCCGCGATCGCTTCCGCCTGGTCCCGCAGTACCCGCAGGAGCGCCCCCACCAGCTCGTCCGGCAGCCAGGACCGCTCCCCCGCCCGGACCCGGGCCCGGCGGCCGAGGTCACCGGGCAGTTCCCCGCGGAGCGCTTCCGGCCGCTCGCGGCCCCGTCGTACGGCGGCCCGCCCGACGAGGAGGCCGGCCCCGTCCGCGAACACCGCGGTGGGCCAGTCCGCCGTGCTGCCGACGGGGTCGCGGAGCATCCGTATCCGGGTGCCGATGAGGAGGGCGGCCCGAGTGGCGGTCGCACCCATGTCCACGCACAGCACCGGTTCCTCCACCGCCGCACCCCCACCCGTGTCAGCCGGCCCAGTGGCCGCCCACCGGTCTTCATGGATCCGGGCCGGACGCCTTTTGTTCCCGGCCCGCTCGTCATCGCTGTGTTCTCCGTGATGCGTGCCGTCATCCGCAGGAAGCGCCAGTTGTGCTCATGGGCTTGCACGACTCCCGGCCACCGGGCTCAACTTGGGAACATGAGTCAGCCCGAGTGGCCCGCCGGCCGGCGAGGTGCGGGTGCCCTGCTGCCCCGGCTGCCCGCCGCCACCGTCGCGGAACTGCGGGGCATCGGACGCCGGGTGACGTACCGTCCGGGCGCCGTCCTGCTCACCGAGGGGGAACGGACGAGGCACGCGCTGCTGCTGTGGACGGGCTGGGTCAAGGTCGTGGCCACCCGGGGCCGCCCGCAGCCGACGCTGCTCGCCCTGCGGGGCCCAGGAGACATGGTGGGAGAGCTGGGGGCACTGGACGGCCGTCCGCGCACCGCGTCGGTGCTGGCCGTGTCGCCGGTGACCGCCCTGCTGGTGGCGGAGAGCGATCTGCACGGCTGGCTCCGCCGGGCCCCGGAAGCCGGACTGGTGCTGCACCAGTACATGAGCTCAAAACTCCGCGAGGCGACGCGTTTCCGGTTGCGGGCGACGGACCCGGTGGAGATGCGGACGGCCGGGCTGCTGCGTTCGCTGTCCGGCTCGTACGGCAGCGAGGAGGCGGGCGGCACACTGATCACCGCGCCGCTCACCCAGCAGGAGATCGCCGCCCTGGTCGGAGCGTCCCGTGCCCAGGTGCAGCGCGCGCTCGCCGCCCTGCGCGGCGCCGGGGCCATCAGCACCGGGTACCGCAGCATCATGATCCTGGACGGGGACGGGTTGGCCCGTCTGGCAGGGGAGGCCGGATGAACGCCGGGACGTCATGGCCGGGAGGCGTCAGGCGGCTGGCGTTCGTGGTGGACACGGCGGACTCCGGGGCCCGCACGGTGCCCCGGCAGGCAGCCGCCCAGGAGCGGCTGTTGCGCGCTCTGGAAGAAGCATGCGCGGCGGCCGGGGTCGACCGGGGCACCTGTGACCAGCAGGACCGTGGTGACGGCGAGTTGCTGATCCTGCCGCCCGGGGTCGTGGAGACGACGGTGGTGCCGGAACTTCTGCGGGTCCTGACACTGGCGCTGCGACGCGACAACCGGGGCCGTACGGAACCCGAGCGGCTGCGGGTACGGACCGCGGCCGCGGTCGGCATCGTGCACCGTTCGGCGCTGGGCTTCGCGGGCGACGGCGTCGTCGAGGCGTGCCGGCTGGTCGACGCGGGCGCGCTGAAGGAAGCCTTCCGCGCGGCGCCGTGGGCGGAGGTGAGTTTCGCGGTCGGCGAGGAGCTCTACCGGGACCTGGTACGGCACGGCTACGACGGCCTGCCCCCGGACAGCTTTCAGCCGCTGATGCCGGTCGTGGACGGACGTCCTGTCCGCGCCTGGCTGAGTCTGCTCGGCAGCGCCCCGGTGGCGGTCTCCACATCGCGGGCAGCGGGCCTGTGGATCGAGCCACGGTTCGATCTCGGGGCGCCGTTCACCACCGTGGCCCTGTGGGGGCTGGAGCACCATGGCGGCCAAGGCGGGGACACCGAGGGCCACCAGAACCACGAGGACGACGGCCGGCCGCCGGGCAGGTCGACGGCTTCCGACCCGTCAGACCACCGATCCGCACAACAGGCGCGTCACGGGCATATGGCCGATCCGGAAGATCTGCACGAACAGCAGGACGCGTTCCACGGCTCCGACATCGGCACATACGAAGACAACGGGGTGATCGCGGCGGACAGTTGGGAAGGCGGCGAATCCTCCTCGCCCGATGACGAGGGCTGGCCCTGAGCCGTCAGCTGTCCCAGCAGCGCGGACCCGCCGAGAAGCAGTTCGCAGCGCACCGCGGACTCGGGAATGCCCAGCGCCATGGCCGTCTCCTGGCACGTCAGCCCGATCCGGTACCGCAGCACGATCACCGCACGCGTCTCGGCGTGCAGGACGATCAGCGGCGGACGACCGGGCAGGTGGGTGCCCGCCTCTGGAGTCTGCGCCGGGCCGGCCGGGCGAGCCCGTCGCTCGGCAGCCGAGGCGACCGCTCCGAACAACCGGACCCGGTCGGCCGGTACACCCTCCGCGCAAGCGGCCCTCAGCCCGTCCCGCAGTGCATCGCGCACGTCGCCCACACCGCCGCACGTGATCAGCGCGGCCAGAGCGACGAGTTCCCCGCGCTCGGAGTCGATCAGTCGTGCGGCTTCCCTCTCGTCGATGCGCATGGCTCTCCTGTCTGTGCCCACGGGCGGAACCGGATCTGCCCAGGACGGTAGGCCGAGGCTGTTCCCTCCCGCACGAGCAAATGCCTCTCATGAGCCTGTACCGATCGACCGCGGGAGCACACCGGAGCTTCAGTCGTCGTCGACGGGCTGAGGGCAGGGATCCGGGACGAGGGCGTTGTGGTCGTGGATGTAGTCGTCCATGGACAGGTAGCCCTGGTGATCGGCGGCCTCGATCACATCGTCGGAGGTGTACTCCCCGTCGTCCCAGGTATCGATCGTCGGTTCCGTCATGTCGTCATGCCTCCCATGGCTTGCGAGATCTCCGGCGGTTCACGGATGTCAGTGGGGCGAGTCCTTGAACTCCGGGCGATAGGCGGATGTTCCCGGGCGGTCAGCCGCGGCCGTGCGGCGGACCGGGGCCCTGCGGCGGACCGGGGCCCGCGCGGCCTCATGCGCGCAGCCGCCAAGGGCCTGGCCCGCGACAACATCGGAGTCGAGGCCGTTGTACTGCTGCGCTCAGTGACCGCCGCCGGACCGCCTCCGATGCAGCCGGGGGCCCGGCACCATTGACAGCGGCGAGGAGAAGATCACACACTCCTCCCATGACCGCCTCATGGTTCGGCTCGACACCGGAGCACCTCTGTTGCCCCGATCGAACCGGGTGTGAACGCTCCGGTCGATGACCGGCTGCCGCTGAGCCCTCTGCTCGCCGCACACCCCGAGCGCGTCGGCACCCCTCGCCGCGGACGACACGGAGCGTCTTTCGCCCCCGGCCCACCGGACGCGTACCGCCGCCTGCCGACAGCCGTCCCGGCCCGAGAAGCCTGCGCTCACGGGCAGTCGCCTTGTTCGTATCCACGCATCCCCTGATCAGGTCCGTGTCCACGCCTCTCCTGGTCGGGACCGGCCCGAAGGAGACATCTCCATGACCGCCACGACCGCCGTACCGGCAGCCACTCTTCGCGAAGCACGCATCCCGGGCGACGGGATCTACGAGGGCACGCGCATCCTGCGCCGGCTGCCCGAGGGCTGGGAGGAGCGGCCCTACGAACTGTTCGACGTCGTCCCGCAAGCCCGCACGATCGGCGCCGAGATCAGTGGCGTCGACCTCTCGCGCCCGCTCACGCCTCGCTTGCGCGACGAGCTGAACCGCGCCCTGCTGGAGTGGAAGGTCCTCTTCTTCCGCTCCCAGCACCTCACCAGCGACCAGCAGCGCTCCTTCGCCCGCAACTGGGGCGAGCTGGAGACCAACCCGCTGCTGGCCGCCGGTACGAGCGAGGACGTGGTCCGGTTCGACAAGAGCGGCGGAACCACCCCGACCTTCGAGAACGTCTGGCACACCGACGTCACCTTCCGTGAGCGCCCCGCACTCGGTGCCGTGCTGCAACTGCGCGAGGTGCCGCCGTTCGGCGGCGACACGATGTGGGCGGACATGGCCGCCGCCTACGACAACCTCCCCCAGGAGGTGAAGGACCGCGTCGACAACGCCCGGGCCGTGCACGACTTCATCCCCGGCTTCGCCCGCTTCTACGCTCCCGATCGGCTCGCCCCCTTCCAGGACCTGTTCCCGCCCGTGGAGCACCCCGTCGTACGCACACATCCCGACACCGGACGGCGCATGCTGTTCGTCAACACCTCGTTCACCACCCGCATCACCGGTATGGACCGCGACGAGAGCGACCGGCTGCTGCGGCTGCTGTTCCAGCAGGCGCACGTCCCGGAGTACCAGGTGCGTTTCCGCTGGCAGCCCGGTGACATCGCGTTCTGGGACAACCGCGCCACCCAGCACTACGCCGTCAACGACTACGGCTCCCAGCGCCGCGTCGCGGAACGGGTCGCCATCGCCGGCGACCGTCCCCACTGATCCGATCTGATCCGACTGCCGGGCGGGACAACCGCTCCTACGCGTTCAAGGTGGGCCTCGCGCAGTTCCTCCCACGGCGTGCGGTCCGCCACCGAGGGCAGCCCGTTTTCGGCGAACTTCTCCAAGACGGCTGTCGCCCAGGCCCGCGTGGCTACAGGGCGACAACCTGAATGAGTACTTCGCGCTCGACCGTGAGCTGTCACGCGAGTACGCGGCGACGATCGTGCGCGGCCGACACGACTCTGCGATCTTCCAGAACCTCGGGCTGACCCTGATCGGCGAGATCCAGCACGTGCTCTCCCAGGCCGGGCACGACGAGGACCACGCGGGCAGGGCCGCCCGATCGATCTACTTCGCCTACCTCGGCATCCTGATGACGATGTCGAACGGGGCGCTTCCCGATGACGTCGGGCGCGAGCAGTTTCGCGACGTCGTCGGCCTCATCGTGAACCGACCGGAGAAATGATGTTCCACGCCCCGACTCTGTGGTGGCCCACGGCACTGCTTGCCATAACCCTGCTTGGCGACGCACTGCTGTCGATCCGTCCGCCGGCCTTCATCCAGGGCTGCCTCAACGGGGTAGGCCTGCCTCGCGAATGGTGGTGGACCCTCATCGTGATCAAGCTGCTCGCCACAGCAGGCCTCGTCGCCGGACTGGCATACGACGGGATCGGTCTCGCGGCGAACCTCGGGGTTGTCGCCTACTTCCTGTGCGCCGTCCACGCCCACATCCGGGCACGGTTCCTCCGCCAGGAGTTCTGGCTGAACTGCCTGGGGATGCTCTCCCTCGCGGTGGGAGTCCTGACCGTCTCCTACGTCGCGTAACGGCGACACCAGCCACCTTTGCCGAACCACGCGCTCTGATCCAGCGCCGCCCCTGGCCAGGAATCTGATTGCCCCTTCGTGGCCGGCTGCGCATCCTGCTGGGATGCGCTTCTCCATCAACATCCCCAACTTCGGTGACTTCGCGGACCCCCGTAACGTCGCGACTGTGGCGGCTGCCGCCGAACAGGCCGGCTGGGATGGGCTCTTCGTCTGGGACCACGTACTGCACCGACAACACCAGGGGCGTCCTTTCGGGGACCCCTGGATGCTGCTGACAGCAGCCGCGCTGGCGACCTCCCGGATCCGACTGGGCCCCCTGCTGACGCCGGTCCCCCGCTACCGTCCGCAGCAACTCGCCCGTCAAGTGGCCACCCTGGACCACGTCAGCGGCGGCAGGGTGATCTTCGCAGCGGGCCTGGGCGGTCCGGTGGAGGACGAGTACCGCAGTTTCGGCGACACCGCCGATCAACACCTCCTCGCTGAGCGGCTGGACGAGGGCCTGGAGCTGTTGAGACGCTTCTGGTCAGGCGAGCCGGTGAACCACGACGGCCGGCACTACGAGGTCCGGGACGTGACGCTGCTGCCCGCCACCGTGCAGCGGCCCGGTCCGCCGGTGTGGATCGGCGGATTCTGGCCGCGTCGTGCGCCCATGCGGCGGGCGGCGCGGTGGGATGGCGCGGTGCCGCTGTTCGAGACGGCCCGGCATGGTCATGTGCCGGATGTGGCGGAGGTCCGGGATCTGGTCGGCTATGTGCGCAAGCACCGTGCGGCCGGCGCCGAGCACCCCTTCGAGTTCGTACTCGGTGGCGCCACGCCCTCAGCCGCGGCCAAAGCCAGGGACGTGATCGGCCCGCTACACGACGCCGGCGTCACCTGGTGGGACGAGCGGCAGGTCCAGACCGGCCCCGACCTGGACCGCCTCCCTCCAGTGCTGCGCCGCATCGAGGCGGGGCCGCCAGTGGTCTGACTAGTGGTTCAGTGCCCGTCCCGGGACGGAACGGTCCTGGGACGGGGCGTGTTTCGCCTGCCGGTCAGCTCGACGTGCCGGCGAACATGCCGGGCTCGTACGAGCCCCCCGGGTTGTGCACGATCACGTTCATCCGGGTGGCCGCGTTGATCAGGGCGACCAGGCGCATGACGCGGCAGCGGACGTGGAGCGGCAGCCCGGCCGCGGCAACAGCCGTGGATGACTTCGCCGTGACCGGCGCACCGAGGCCTCGAAGGAACGCAACGGGTGCGGTGGCGCTGCCGTGGGCTCAGTTGGGCGGCTTCGGGCAGGGGCTGTGGTCCAACGTCCGCACTTCGCACCGCAGATCGGGACACTCGCGGTGGCGCATGTGGTCGTCGTCCTGGCATGGCTGCTGTCCTGACCGGCGCGTACCTCGGTGGCTTCAGCCGTCCGAGGCGGCGAGGCTCCTGACCGTGCCGCGGATGGTCGGATGGCGGTACAGCTCCCGCAGCCGCAGCGACGGCAGGCCCTGCGCGCGCATGACGGCCCCGATGCGGACTGCGAACAGGGAGTTGCCGCCCAGCTCGAAGAAGTCGTCGTCCAAGCCGAGAGGCGTGCCGAGCACCTCGCTCCAGATCTGCCGCAGCCGCTCGGTGAGTTCGTCCTCGGCCCTGACCGGCTCGGGGCCCCGGGCCGGCGCGGCGGGCTTAGCGGGTGCGGGGAGCCGGGCCGTGTCGAGTTTGCCGTTGGCTGTCAGCGGCAGCGTGTCCAGGGCAGTCACCGTGGTGGGGAGCATGTAGTCGGGGAGAATGCCCGCGGCCCGCTTGCGGACTGTCACCGGATCGCCGCCTGAGAGGACCACGTAAGCGTCGATCCTGGCGGTGGCCGCGTCCTCGGGGTCGTCGCGCCGCACCACCACGGCCTCCGCCCGGACATCCGGGTCTTCCAGCAGCACCGAGCGGATCTCGTCCAGCTCGATCCGGAAGCCGCGGATCTTGACCTGACTGTCGATGCGGCCGAGGTGTTCCAGGCGGCCGTCCGGGCGAAGGCGTCCCAGGTCGCCGCTGCGGTACATGGTGCCGCCGGTGAACGGGTCCGGCACGAAGCGCTCGGCGGTCAGCTTCTCCTGGCCGAGGTAGCCGAGCGCGACCCCGGCGCCGCCGACGCAGATCTCGCCCGCCACACCGGGCGGCTGCAGCCG
>NZ_JBHUQX010000287.1:0-12190 GCF_042674225.1 Streptomyces sp. NPDC056948 | reverse complement strand
CATTCTGTCCGAGTGGCGATCGTCCGGTCCCTGCCGAAACGCAGGTAGGTGCGGGGAATGGGTCCCCAGCTACCAGCCCGGCCGACCGCTCGGCCCGCGTAAGCGGCGACGGGCTCGTCGGTCTGCATGTCGGCACGGCAGTCGGAGGCCGGTGCCGGTGAGGCAGCCGTCGAGGGACGTCGTGGCGGTATTGGAGCTGGCGTAGGCCGCGCCGGACAGCGGTGATCAGGTCTTCGGGGTCAGCGAACGCGCGGTTGGCCGTGGTGGTGCGCCGTAGCACCGACCAGCGGCCCTCGACTGGGTTGAGGTCTGGTGCGTAGGGCGGTAGTTGGTAGACGGTGAGCCAGTCCCGTTCGGCGATGTAGCGGCGCATCCCGGCGGTGAGGTGGCTGTTCAGGTTGTCCCAGACCAGCACGATCGGTCCGCCGAGCTGCTGGTGTGCGGTCTGGATCAGGTCACGGTAGTCCTTCCAGGAAAAGCTCTTGCGCCCGTCGGGCCGGGCGTCCGGGCGGGGCCGGTAAATCAACCGTGAGCGTTCGCCGGTCTTGTAGCAGGCCAGGGCGGCCACCGATAAGCGGCGGCGCGAGCGGCCCCGGACGCGGACCACAGGTGTGTGGCCGCGGCGGGACCAGGTGCGGGTGACCGGCGGCGTCATCGAGAATCCGGCTTCGTCCTCGAAGACGAGCCAGGCGTCGAGCGCCGCCACGGTCCTTCCACCTGGGGCCAGGTCTCCTTCACCCAGCCGGCCACCAGGTTCTCGTCCCGTTCGATCGCACGCCGGGCAGGAACCTGGCAGGTCCAGCCGTGCCGCTTGAGCAGGACGGCCACTCCTTGCACGGTGTAGCTCTTGTGGAACCGGCGTCCGATCAGCGTCTTGATCCGTGACAGGGTCCAGGTCTGGTCCGGCCAGCCGTGTGCCACCGGGCCCTTGGCCAGCTCCCGCTCCAGCACGGCGAACAGTTCGTCGCTGAGCAGCGGCAGCGATGCCGGGCCTTTCGAGGCCAGGGCTCTCGATCCGTCCTGCGACCAGGCCTTGCGCCAGCGCTGTACCGACCGGACGCTGACCCGCAGGTCGCGAGCGATGACCGTGTTCTCATCGCCTTGTCTGAACCGCTCAGCCGCTTGCATCCTCAACTTCTCGCGGAAGGCCCGCCGTTCGTCGGTCAGCCCGCCCCCTTGCGCATACCTCATGCAGTCGGCATACCGCAGGGATCACGAGACGTCAGCCTCTACGACACCACGCATTGAAGGTCAGTAGGGCCTGCTCACGGGCCGGTGTCTGGGTGGGTAGAGCTGCCGCGCAGCCCGGGCGAGATGATGTGGCGCCTGCTGCTCATCGCCATGAAGACATTGGCGTCAATAGAGCGGCGGCCTCAACCGGTTGACGGCGCCCGCTCTCGTGAGGCGCTAAGGCGGGCAACAGTTCGATGCCATGTTTCCCCTGAGGGCCCGTCAGGCTCCAGTACAGGTCTTCCCAGTCTCGGCAGGTCTGCCAGGATCTGAGCAATCCAGTCCCGACCAGTTGATCAAGTGTGTTGGGCAAGTCAGCGGGTTGGGTCCCACAGGCGTGGGCCATCTGGTCGAGCCCGGTCAAGCCGGTGCCGGTGTCCGGCTCGGCGTGTGCAGTGAGGTAAAGGCTTGCCAGCTGCAGCAGTGGACCCGCCGCTTCTGTCATCGAGGGGCTGGCGACACGAAGCGCCCAGTCTGCTGCCTGCGCGCGGTCGGGGCGGGCGGGGGCCTGGCTGAGAAGTGCGGCATCGAGCAGTTCAGCAGCAACTTCGTTTGCGGCGCTTCCCGGCCTGACGCGTAGCCATCGTGCATGTTCCAGCTCGCTCCATAGGTCTGGGATGTCGAGGCGGAGGCTGCGCAGCATGCCTCTGGGCAGTCGGACCTGCATGGCGGCGTCCACGCGGAGCGCGCACTGCAATGCGAGCAGGCGTGCTGCGGCCGGGGTGCTTTCAGGGAGGGCGGCGGCCAGGTAGCTGAGCATTTCGCAGATTCGGATCCGCTCGCCCGGACCTCTGGAGTGCCTTCTGCGGCGCCGGGGGGCTGTTGGCTGCGGAGCGCGGATAAGGACTGTGTCGGGGACGACAGAGGCCTGTGCTGTTGCTGCAGCGCAGGCGCTGCAGGCGTCGGCGAGTCGCCAGAGCCGTCCGCCGCGTTCGCGTGCGAGGAGGAGGTGGATGGGTCCGGCGCAACCGCGGTGGCGGGGGTGCCAGCGGCAGCCGCGCTCGTGGCATTGGCAGGTCCGCAGGTGGGGTGGGAGCAGGTCACCGCGTGCATGTCGTGCGAGGTGGGCGAGTGCGGCCGAACGGGCGGAGCCTGCGGTGACCTGTCCGCTGCCGTGCGGACATTGCCGGCATACGAGGATGAGCCCGCTCGGGTGCGGGCGCAGTTCCACGGTCCAGGCGCGTGGTGTCGCCGGGCATGCTGTGCGCAGCCTCATGGGCGCGTGTTCCTCCTGCTGCGTGCGCGCCGGGTCTGTCGGGGGGTGTGGGGCGGCGGCCCACCATAGTGCAGACGTCTGCCCTCGCACTGTTGCCGCCACCTGCGGAAATAGGGCAGAGGTCTGCACTGACAGGGCAGGGGTCTGCACCGTCGGATGGACGAGTGACGATCTTTCCGCCCGATCCGGACCTCGACGCGCTGCGGTTGGAGCTCGCGCGCCTGCGGGCCGAGCGCGGGTGGACCTACGACGAGCTCGCCGCCCGCAGCGGCCTGGCCAGGCGCACCGTCATCGAGATCGAGCAGGGCCGCACCATCGGCACGCTGAAGACCTGGCACGCGCTCGCCCACGCTCTGGGCACCCCGTTCGACGAGCTCTTCGGCACGCTGTGCCGCGGGCACGACCTGCCGGAACCGAGCGGAGACTGACGCTCCGTCCGAGCGGCCACCGCGGATCACCCGAACAGGCGAGACCACCTCGAACGCGCAGCCGGTCATTAGCACGTCAGTCGCATCACTTGCGGCCGGGCAGGTGATCGCGCGGCAGCGCTCCCGCGGGTTCGGCGTGTTGGCTGGCAGGTTCGCGCGCATGCGCTCCACACCACCCGCCTCCCGGCACTGGGACGGCAGCCCAATCGCCCATCGCATGCGCCGCTCCTTGCAGGTCACCCCCGACGGCGCCAGTCGGCTGCTGCGCTGCGGCCAAAGCGACCGGTGCCGCGAGTGCGGCACCCGGATCGAGTGGTACCACCGCAGCAACTGTCGGCCGGTGCGTCTCCATCCCCACGAACTGCCCACCGCCCAGGTGCCAGTCGCGTGCCGCTGGCACGTCAGCTCCGGCGTCGCCCACCCGGCCGGGGACGGCAGCAACTGGTGCCGTCTGCCGCACGCCGCCGTCTGCCCTGCCCGGGACACACCCCCACCTCACCGCGACCTGGCCGGACTACGCCGGTCGCTGGCCGTGCGCTCCCGCCGCCTGATCGACACCGGCGTCTTCACCCCTCCCCCGGCCTCACCAGACCGTCCGACGTCACGGTCGGCCGTCTGCCGGCCGGCCCGGCCCATCGTGCAGCTGCTGTATGTCCGCTACCTCGCCGCCCGGCCGGTGGACGAGATCCAGTGCGTCGCGCAGACCCGGCGCCGCCACCGCTGCACCAATCCCCTACTCACTTCCGACGCCCCGGCCGGCACCTGGACGCTGATGCCCGCCACTGCTGCGGGCGGGCAACTGGCCCTGCCCGCCGACGTCATGGCGGTCTACGACCTCAGCCGCCTCCCCTACTCCGAGCAGCTGCGCTGGCGCGCCCAGCGCTGCCCGCAGCACGCCACCACCCCTACGGCCGCCGACCTGGCAGTATCCGACTGGGAGCCCTTCGACCCGCTCCGCCACCACGCACACATCCACACTCGCCTGCCCGCCCCCGCCCGACGCCCCGGCCCTGCGGGCCGTGCACGACCGGCCCGACCATGACGCCGCACCACGCCGTCGAGATCATCCTGACCCGGCCCTCCACCCCGGGCGAACTCCGAGCGGCGTCCTGTGTCGTACCTCTGGCCGCGAACGCGGACCGAACCCGGCTGATGGCGCTTCACAGCGCACACCATCCCGGGGGCGCCCTGCATGCGCTGCGGCGCCGACTGAGTACACGCTTGCCGATTGACGTGCTCACCACGCACTACCCCGACCGGCACGGCCAGGTCGTGCTCAACATCGCACTCAGCCACCCCGCCGATCAGGCCCTGCGCCAGGCCGCGGCCGACGTAGGACAGCGTCCCCAGGACGTACTCCGCGAGCGGGTGATCGCAGGTATTGCCCGGGACCAAAAACAACGCGCCCGCTGCCTGGAGGAGCGGCTCGAGAGTCTGCTCGCACGCCATGAGCCCGAAGAGGTCCTGGCCTGCGTGGCCGGTCTCCTTTACGGCCGTCAGCACCGCCGCGTACCGACAGCGCCGTAACGGTCCTCCCGCACAATACGGCGGCGGCAGGCACTTTCCCCTTCCCTTCCTCGCTCTCTTGTTTTTCTTCTCTCTTTCACGGAGTCCTCGTTGAACACGCCCACCGATGAACAAGCCCACGCCGTAGACGCCTTCCAGGACGGCCACCATCTCGTCCTGCAGGCCGGCGCCGGAACGGGGAAGACCAGCACGCTCGGCCTGCTCGCCGCCAGCACTCGCCGCCGCGGCCGCTACCTGGCCTTCAACAAGGACATCGCCCGGGATGCCACCTCGCGCTTCCCCAATTCCGTGGTGTGCAAGACCGCCCACGCCACGGCCTACGCCGCCGTCGGCCACCGCTACACGAGCCGGCTCAACAGCCCCCGCCAGCCCGCGTGGAAGACCGGCCAGGCACTCGGCATCACCCGCCCGGTCCGCATCGGCTCCCACGAGATCAGCCCCAGGGCGCTGTCCCACACCGTGCTGCGTACAGTGACCCGCTACTGCTACTCCGCCGACCGCGCCCTGGCCCGCCACCACGTACCGAACCTGCGCGGCCTGGACACCGCCAACGAGCACGCCCAACTCGCCCACCAGGTACTACCGTTCGCCAATAAGGCCTGGGCGGATCTGCACGACCCCGAGCAAGGTGTGGTCCGCTTCGAACACGACCACTACCTGAAGATGTGGGCCCTGACTGAACCAAGACTCGAAGCCGACTTCCTCTTCCTCGACGAAGCCCAGGACACCAACCCCGTCCTCGAGGAAGTATTCGCCGCCCAGCGCACCCACGCCCAGCTCGTCATGGTCGGTGACTCCGCCCAGGCCATCTACGGCTGGCGCGGCGCGAGGGACGTGATGACCGGTTTCGAGGGCATGCCCCTCACCCTGACCCGCTCCTTCCGCTTCGGCCCACTGATCGCCGAAGAGGCCAACCGGTGGCTGGCGCTCGCCGACGCCCCCATCCGGCTCACCGGCACCGAGAACATCCCCGCACAAGTCGGAGACATCGCCTGCCCCGACGCAGTGCTGTGCCGCACCAACATCGGCGCCATGACCGAAGTCATGCGCATGCTCGGCGACGGTCACCGCGTCGCGCTGACCCGCGGAGGGCACACCCTGGCCGCGCTGGCCCTCGCCGCCCGCGACCTCAAGAGCAGCCGCCGCACATCCCACCCCGAACTCGTCCTCTTCGGCTCATGGGGCGAGCTGCAGGAGTACGCCGAACACGACCCCGCCGGCGGTGACCTGCAGCCCTTCGTGGACCTCGTCGACACCCACGGGCCCGACGCCGTCCTCGCCGCGATCAACCAGCTCACCGACGAGAAGGACGCCGACGTCACCGTCTCCACGGCCCACACGGCGAAGGGCCGCGAATGGCCCAGCGTCAGAATCGCCCACGACTTCCCCCCGCCCAAGGACACCGATCAACACGACGCGCACGGCCGCCCGATCCCAGAGCCGGTCAGCGACACCGACGCCCGCCTCGCCTACGTCGCCGTCACCCGCGGCCGACACCACCTCGACCTCGGCGGCCTGTCATGGATCGACACCCACCCCGCCTCACCTCCTGAGCGATGCCCGGCCACGCAGTGAAGCCGGAACACCAGCCGAAGGTCGACGAGCCAGCCTCGAGTGAAGGGTGACGCAACCGTGCGTGTCACTCCGGCTGGCGCTCGGGCCCCCGCATTCGGGGCTGGTGAGGCCCGGGCGTGGGCGGGAGACACGAGACAGCGTGGTGTTGTCAGTGCTGCCAGCACCGCCTCATCGGTCGCCATGCCCCGAGAACCTCTACCCGGTCGTGTGAAGTAGCCAGAATCGAAGCAACTTCTGCGGGCGTCTGGGCGTAGTGCCATGTATGAGGCCGATCAACGAAGCACACGTGGCACAGCCAGGTCTGGCCGTGGTCGAAGTCGCAGCCGCCGACGACCAGACCGCGTTCGCCATCCAGGAGGCTCTCGCGGGGCGGTGGGCAACCGCGCCGGCGGACAGTACCACCCGGGCCCCTGGGGAGCCTGGCGTGCGGCTGCGCTGCTACTTGGACGTGCGTCAGGAGCTCAGCTCGTAATGCGGGCGGCCTCGCCCGACCGTGCTCACAGGTGCGGGCAGCGAGGTCCGGCAGCTGAGCACGGCGGAGCTGTAAGAGCGTGCCAGCGAGCAGGACATCCCTGCCGCACGCCTCCTCGGTCTGGTAGCCAACATCCACCGCAAAATACGGAGGAGTCCTCAGCGCGCGGTGGATAGCTGTCTGTACAACGGTCATCCAGCCAGGCAGACGGTGGTGGATCCGGCTATGCCCGAGAGATTCCATGATGGGGCGTAAGACAGCCCGCAGGTCCTCGAGACACTTCCGCATCCGCCTTGTGATGATCCCCCGCGACGCCCGGGTGCAGAGGCGCGGTCCAACACGGCGAACCCAACATCCTTGTGCTCATCCTCGCTGGCCCTGTGCGGGCACTCCCCGCAGACGGGGAGAACTCCTCGACCGGCTGGTGAACACGTGCACTTTGGGGGCATGGCCTCGCAACCGGGAGACCGACGAGGTACTCGGCACCTACCTCAGCCGCAGGCACGAACTCGTGCCTTCACTGCCTCGTTGACACCCGGGCACCGCATCTTACTGATCGTTTCAGAATGAGGTTCGTAGGCGGCGGAGGCATATGAGGCTGCAGGCCAGTTCGAGCAGGCCCTGGTGGAGGTCGGCGCGTCGTTCGTAGCGGATGCGTAGTCGTTTGAACTGGTGCAGCCAGGCGAAGGCGCGCTCGACCACCCAGCGCACTTTGCCCAAACCGGAACCGTGGGCGACGCCGCGTCGGGCGATCATGGGTTTGATGCCGAGCTTCCACAGCAAGCGGCGATACTTGTCGAAGTCGTAGCCCCGGTCGGCATACAACCGTCGGGGTTTGTGGCGGGGGCGTCCCGGGAGCCCCCGAATCCTTGGGATGGCATCCAGTAGCGGCAGGAGCTGGGTGACGTCGTGTCGGTTGCCGCCCGTGAGCGTAACCGCGAGCGGGGTTCCCTGGCGGTCGACGATCAGGTGGTGCTTGGAGCCAGGACGGGCGCGGTCGACCGGTGAGGGGCCGACAAGATCCCCCCTTTGAGAGTCCGGATGTGCGATCCGTCCACGGAGCAGTCGTCCAGCCCCAGCAGGCCCCGGCGTCGAAGCTCGGTCAGCAGCGCGGCGTGCAGGCGTGGCCAGACACCAGCCTCGGTCCAGTCCCGCAGCCGACGCCAAGCCGTCACACCGGAGCAGCCCACGGATTCCGTCGGAACGTCGCGCCAGGCGACACCGGTTCGCAGCACGTACATCACGCCAGCGAGTGCCACTCGGTCGGGAACGGGCAGGCGCCCGGGGTTGTGACGGCGTCGTTCGGGAGTGGGCGGCAGCAGCGGGGCCACGCGCTCCCACAGATCGTCCGGAACAAGATCAGTACGCACCCGGACACCTTGCCCACCGTGACACCAACGGCAAGACCCGCCGCTCGACTTGGCCCAGAAAGTGCCTGGTAGTGAGGTGGCGGGCGCGAACCAGATCAGTTCAGTGACGGCGGGACCCAGGCGTGGTGACGCAGGATCATACGCGTGGCGGCCCGGGACGGTGTCAGTCGCATCGCCGTGTTCCGCAGGGTGACGGCCAGCGGGTGGGACAGTTGCTGGCCCATTCTCCCGGCCTGCCGGGCGGCCCCTGCGACGGCCTGGCTCCGCGGCCGGCGCTCAGCGTCGTAGCGGGCGAGCGCGGCCTCGACGGTGGACTCGGCACCGAGGGCGGCGGCCAGAGTGACCGCGTCCTCCAGTGCCTGGCAGGCGCCCTGTCCGAGGTTGGGGGTCATCGCATGGGCCGCGTCGCCGAGCAGCGCGATCCGCCCGACCGCGTATGAGGGGAGAGGCGTGCGGAGTTCGCTCACGTCGTGATGTAACACGGCCTCGGGCCGGGTCGCGTCGAGTAGAGCAGGGATCGGGTCGTGCCAGATGTGGAATCGTCGGCGCAGTTCGGTCAGTGGGTCGGCGAACCGCGTTCCGGCGGGGAGGCTGAGGACGGTGTGCCACTCGGCCTTCCCGTCCAGGAAAGCGATGTGTCCGAACTCCGCGCCTCGGCCCCAGGTCAGCTCGAAGTCGGTACGCAGATCGACCGCGTGCTCGGTGATCGCGCGCAGCACCGTCGAGCCGCTGTAGACCGGGCCGGGATGGTCTGGGAAGAGTTGGCCGCGGACTTTGCTGCCGATACCGTCGGCCGCCACTACCAGATCGGCCTCCAGGGCCGTGGTGCTGTAGCCGACGTGAACTGTCCCCGGGCCGACCTGCTCGACCGTTGCCGCCTCGGAGTCGATCGCCAGTGACCCGGCGGGCAAGCCCTCGCGTAGCAGTCGGTGCAAGGTGGAACGGGGCATGCCCATGATCGGCGTGCCCACCGCCTTCTCCAGTGCCGAGCCGTCCATCCGGGCCAGCCAGCCGCCCCGGGGCGTCCGAGTGCCTCCGCTGTACTGGCCTCGCGACGCGTCCCGAACCGCCCCGCCGACGCCGAGTTCGTCCAGTGCCCGCAGGCCGTTGGCAGCCAATGAAATGCCTGCCCCCGCGTCCTCAAGCATGGACGAACGCTCGAGGACCGTCACGTCCCATCCGATGCGGTGTAGGCCGATTGCGGCGGCTAGCCCGCCTATGCCTCCTCCGACCACCACTGCCGTGTTCCCCATGCCGGAGCCCCCTTCTTCTACAGTTGTAGAAGTCGACTCTATCCTGAGTCTCTACGGGTGTAGAAAGGGGCTATGGCTTCGGATCGGCGCACCCTCCTTGCAGACGCGGCTCTCGACGTCCTCGCCGACGAAGGGATGCGCGGCCTGACCCACCGTGCGGTGGACCGCAGAGCATCCATGCCGCCCGGTACCACCTCGGCCTACTTCCGCACCCGCGCCGCGCTGCTGACCGGACTCGTTGCCCACCTGGTCCAACTCGACCAAGCGGAACTGCAAACGACGGCCGACGAGCTTCCACCCCTGCGTACCGCCGAAGAACTGGTGGACGGCATGGTGACGCTCACCCGACAGCGACTCACCGGCGAGGGCCGCCGGCGCTCGCTCGCCCGCCATGCTTGCGCCGTCGAGAGCGTGCGCGACAAAGAACTGCGTGAGATTCTCGTGCCCCGCGAGAACGCCGGCCGCGAGGCCGTCCGGCTGTTCCTCGCCAAGCACGGTGTGACCGACGTCGAGAACCGCACTCACGCTCTGCTGACCTGCATCGACGGACTGGTCTTCGACCGACTGGTGAACGGCGGCGAAATACAGCGAGAGGCCCTCGAAGGACTGGTCGCCGCCGCGCTGCGTTAGGCCCCAGGC
Organism: Streptomyces sp. NPDC056948; assembly: GCF_042674225.1. Lineage (NCBI taxonomy): Bacteria > Bacillati > Actinomycetota > Actinomycetes > Kitasatosporales > Streptomycetaceae > Streptomyces > Streptomyces sp. NPDC056948. The sequence continues at coordinate 2,480 of NZ_JBHUQX010000287.1, read as the reverse complement.
GGCCATGGTCCCGCTCGAACCAGCTGGCAGCCTCAGCTGTCTCCGCCGCCTACGAACCTCATTCTGAAACGATCAGTTAGAGGCCCGCGCCGGGCGCATGACACAACTTGGTCGGGAACAACCGGCCCCGCATGGCCGTACCATCTCCACACCAAGGCATCTTGCGGCACGTTCGCGCCCCTACCGGGCCGCACTCGCCCAAGCCAGACATCACCCGCAGCGCGGTCACGCGCCGAGGAAAGGGTCAGCACCATGCCGAAGACGACAACTCCCGCCACTGAACTGGCATCGCAGTACATTGCCCAGGTCACCGGCGATCTCGAGGTGAACCTCAAGGAGCAGGAACGCATCAGCGCCGAAATCGCCTCCCTACAGGAACAGCTTGCCGCCCTGCAGCACGACCACACCGTGCTGGTAAGCGTGCAGCAGGCTCTCGGCATCAAAACGGCACCGGCCGAGCCCGCAGCCGAGGCCAAGAGCGCTGCGGTGCCATCTCCACGGCGGAAGAAGGCCAGCGCCGCACCCGGCGGGAAGCAGAAGACACGCAAGTCCACCGCCACGCCGCGGAAGGGAGCCAAAGAGCCTGCGGCTAAGGCAGCGGGCACCGCGAAGGCGGCCCAGCCCACCCTCGTCGAGCTTATTCGCCGCCACCTCGCCGAGCACAAGGAACCGCGCTCCGCTGCGGAGATCACCACAGCGCTCAGTCAGGCTCACCCCGATCGCGATATCGCCGCCAAGGTCGTGCGCGTCACGCTCGAGGGACTCGTAGCCAAGAGCCAGGCCGATCGCACCAAACAGGGCAGGTCCGTCTTCTACACCGCCCCTGCGTCGGAGCCCACGGCTGCGCCTAAATCCGAGGCACAGCCCGAATCCACTAGTAACTGATGGTGCAGTTGGCGCTGGCCAGGCCCTGCCGACGGTGCAGACGCCTAGGCCGTTTCGTTTGGATCACCATGGGCGAGGCAGTTCTGGGGGCAGGAGCAATGCTGTGGCCGAGTAGCAGAAGGTTGCATACATTCACCCGGTGACCTACGACATCATGCTCGTGAGGGTGCAGCCGGGCCTGACGCTTCAGCAAACGCTTGACCGTCTCAACGCAGACTTCGATCCCGATGCCGACCTGCCGCTGCTCCGACTTACTCAGGCGCAACGGAACGAGTGGGACCGAATCCTGAGACGAGTCTCGCGGGACATTGGTCCCGTCGTGTCTGAGGAGTACCTGTACAGCCTCACCCTTGAGACCGTTGGTCCGCCACGACGCGTGCAGCTCGACTACTGCGGCGACACAGCCCACATCGAAGTCGCTTACCGCCACTCGGGTCCGGCGGCGTTGGAAGTGATGGAGCTGGCCTATCGCATCGCTCGTATCGTCGAGGACGAGAGCGGCTTGACCGGCCACGACTTCGAGGTGGACCAGCCCACCCGAACCGGTGGACCCAGTCAAAGCCGCCGCCCGGCTGAGCGGCGTCTCTGGGTGGGCACAGCATCACTTGAGCTAGCGGATCACCCGGTGGTCCAGAGGAGGATGCCTGCGACGTGGAGTCCGGCCAGGTAGGTGGTCGCGGTCTTCTCGTAGCGGGTGGCGACGCCGCGGCCACTGCTTCAAGCGGTTGATGCACCGCTCGACGGTATTGCGCTGCTTGTACGCCTCCCGATCGAAGGCAGGGGGTCTGCCACCGGCACGTCCGCGCCGTTTCCGGTTGGCCCGCTGGTCGGCCCGTTCCGGGATCACCGCGCGGATACCGCGCCTGCGCAGATGGTCTCGGATCTCGCGGGAAGAGTACGCCTTGTCGGCCAGGACCATGCCCGGCCTGGTGCGGGGTCGTCCACGGTAACGCGCGCAAGCGGACCATCACATCCGTGAATGCAGGTGCGTCACCAGCCTGTCCGGCAGTGAGGACGAACGTCAGTGGCCGGCACCGGCCGTCGGCCGCGAGGTGGATCTTCGTGGTCAGTCCGCCGCGGGAGCGACCGATGGCATGGTCGTCCGGCTCGCCGGCCGGGGCCCCTTCTTGCGGGCTCCGGCCGCGTGCTGGTGAGCGCGCACGATGGTGGAGTCCACCGACACGGCCCATTCCAGGTCCTCTTTGGCGTCGGCCTGGGTCACCAGGGCGGTCAACACCGGCTCCCAACTGCCAGCGACGGCCCACATCCGCAGCCGGTTGTAGACGCCCCGCCAGTTGCCGTACTTCGCCGGCAGAGGCACCCACTGGGTCCCGGTCCGGAACTTGTAGGCGATCGCGTCGATCACCTCACGATGGTCCCGCCAACGGCCACCCCGCCTCGGTGTCCGGTCCGGGAGTAACGGCTCGATCCGCGCCCACTGCGCATCAGTCAACGGCACACCCGGACCAACGACCGACTGATCCAGACGAAACCGCCTAGCACTCCAGCCGTAGATCGTGATCATGGATACGGAGGCTGCTCGCCGGTAGCCTGCCTGAGTGGCTGAGATCTGGGGCGAAGAGCAGTTGATCGCG
>NZ_JBHUQX010000286.1:0-12238 GCF_042674225.1 Streptomyces sp. NPDC056948 | reverse complement strand
GCGGAGACGTGGCGTTCGCGTACACCGACGGGGCCGACATCCCCGCCGTCGGGTCGACGAGCTGCTCCTCCGCCGGGGCCGTGGCGCCGCCGACGATCCGGATGCCCGCCGCGTCGAAGGCCCGCTTGATGCGCCAGCGCAGCTCGCGCTCCACGGTCAGGGACTTGCCGGGCATCGTCTTGGCCGAGACGCGCACGACCATGGAGTCCAGCAGGACGCTGTCCAGGCCGAGGACCTCGATCGGGCCCCACAGCAGCTCGTTCCAGGGCTCCTCGGCGCCCATCTTCTCGGCGACCTCGTCGAGCGTGGCCTTGACCTTGTCCAGGTCCTCACCGGAGTGGACCGTGACGTCGACGTTGGCGGTGGCCCAGCCCTGGGAGAGGTTGCCGATGCGCTTGACCTCGCCGTTGCGGACGTACCAGATCTCGCCGTTGTCGCCGCGCAGCTTGGTCACGCGCAGGCCCACCTCGATCACCTCGCCGGAGGCGACGCCCGCGTCGATCGAGTCGCCGACGCCGTACTGGTCCTCCAGGATCATGAAGACGCCGGACAGGAAGTCCGTGACCAGGTTGCGGGCGCCGAAACCGATCGCGACACCGGCGACACCGGCCGAGGCCAGCAGCGGGGCGAGATTGATCTGGAAGGTGCCCAGGACCATCAGCGCGGCCGTGCCGATGATCACGAACGAGGCCACCGAACGCAGCACCGAGCCGATGGCCTGCGAACGCTGGCGGCGGCGCTCCACGTTGACCAGCAGCCCGCCGAGCGCGCTGCCGTCCAGGGACGGGACGGTGCGGTTCATGCGGTCTATCAGCTTGGTGATCGCCCGTCGTACGACGACCCTCAGCACCACCGCTATCACCACGATGAGCAGGACCCGCAGGCCGATCGCGAGCCACGTCGACCAGTTCTGCTCGATCCAGCCGGCGGCGTTCGTCGCGCTCTCATGGGCGTCCTGCAGCGAGGGCACTCTCGGGCTCTGCGTTTCCGAGGGGGTCGGCGACGGCGTAGGGTCGGCGGCCATCAGAACGGCGTCCGCAGGGGACATGGACACGGCGGGTACCTCCAGGTGCAGCGGTCTGCCCCGGTGGGGTGGTTCGGGGGTCTTCGGGGGGTCAAGGTCACGACTGGGTCACCGAAGGGGCAGAACCACCACACTAACGGGGCATTGTGTGTGCTCCCTCGGAATGTGTGAAGGAGAGACCGTGCTCACCTGGGCTTGAACAGGCCATGATCTGGGGGATGAATCAGATGTGGTCGAAAACACTCCCAGCCCGTTACCGGGACATGGTGGCGCTTCCACCAGGCCTGAGGAGAGACTGACTACGAATCGTCCCGGCGCGAGCCACGCGCCGCCGGCGTCCAAGGAGGCACCCGTGCCGCATGTCCTGGTCCTCAACGCGTCGTACGAGCCGCTAGGTGTCGTACCGCTCCGCCGCGCGCTCGTCCTCGTCCTCGAGAACAAGGCCGTATGCCTCGAGGAGTCCGGCGCCTTTCTGCACAGCGCGACCGTCACAGTCCCCGCACCCAGCGTGGTCCGGCTCAAGCGATTCGTCCGGGTTCCCTATCGGGGGCCCGTTCCACTGACCCGCCGGGCCCTGTTCGCCCGTGACGGGGGCCGGTGCATGTACTGCGGTGGCGTCGCAACCAGCGTCGACCACGTCATCCCGCGCAGCCGCGGGGGCAAACACGTCTGGGACAACGTGGTGGCGTCCTGCCGCCGCTGCAACCACGTGAAGGCCGACCGACATCTCATCGAGATCGGCTGGCGGCTGCGCCACAAACCCGCCCCGCCCTCCGGCCTCGCCTGGCGCATCATCGGGACCGGCCACAGGGACCCGCGCTGGATGCCGTACTTGCAGCCGTACGGCGCGGACGACGCCATGGCCCGGATCGACGGCATTCCCGCCTGAAGACGATCCGGGCCTTCGTATTGCCGCGTACGGCGGTGAGCCGGACCCGGGGGTCCCCTGTTCCCCCGGGGCCGGCCGGTCATGGGCCGGTTCCGCCCGTGCTCAGGCGTACCGCAGCTCCCCGGGGCGCACCGTGCGGCGCAGCAGGGGCAGGGAGGTGGCCGAGGCGAGCAGGCAGGCTGCGTAGACGGCGAGGGGCACCAGGGAGGCCGCCCAGGGCACGGACCAGCCCCCGGTGGTCGTGGCGTACGCCGTGCCGATCGCCATGCCGCCGGCTCCCGCCAGCAGCACCGCCGGGGCAAGTGGCAGCGCGGTCTCCAGCAGCAGCGCCCGGCCGAGCACCGTGCGCGGCACCCCGGCGGCGGCTTGTGCGGCGAGGCCCCGGCGGCGGGTGGCCAGGGACTCGGCGGTGCCGACGGCGAGCCCGGACAGCGTGATGGCGAGGGCGACCGCGATGGCGGCGCCCGTCAGGTCGAGGCCGGTGGTGTAGTAGGACGGGTCCTCGGCGAGCCGGGTCTCGGAGTGCAGCGCCTGCGTCAGCGCATGCCGGATGCCCAGGAAGCCGGTCCCGACGACGGTCACCAGCAGCACCGCCGCGTGCGTGCGGGAAGCCGCCCAGGGGTCGTCGCGCAGTCGTTCCGCCGCGATCAGTGTCGCCGCCGACCTGGCCCGGACCGCGAGGATCCGCCCGGTGACCTCGGCCGTGGCCCCGGCGAGCCACACCGCGCCCGCGCCGACCGCGAGGACCGCGCCCGCCATCATCAGCGGCGGCCCGCCGTTCGGCCGGTTGGCGGCGGGCGTGGCGGTGGTGGTCACGGCCAGCAGCGCCAGCACCGCGACGAGCAGGATGCCGCCCAGGAACAGCAGCCCCGGCCCCCGTCCGGAGCGCGGTCCGACCCGGCGCACCCAGCCCAGCGGCGAGGCCACCACCCGGCGCAGCGCCAGCGCGCCCGCCGTCGCGCCCAGCAGCGGTACGCCGACGGCGACCAGGGCGATCCCCGCCCAGGCCGGGGCGGTCGGCCGGTCCCACAGGCGCAGCAGGAGCAGCACCGTGAAGACGGTGGCGACCGCCGAGCCCAGCAGACAGGCGAGCCCGGTCTCCAGCGCGGCGATCCGCCGCACCTGCCAGGGCGTCGCCCCGGCCAGCCGCAGCCCGGCCAGCCGCCGGTCGCGGTGCACCGCCCCGATCCGGGCGCACTGCCCGAGGAACCCGAGCACCGGCACGAGCAGGAGCAGCAGGCTGACGATCACCCCGGAGCGGGTGCCGGGCTCGTCCAGCAGGCCGGCGGCGTAGGGCACGTCGTGGTAGCCCCGCAGCGAGGCCAGGGCGACGGCGGTGACGGTGAAGCCCGTCGCGAGCGCCGCGCCCGTCGCCGTCAGGGTGACCCGCCACCACTCCCCGCGGTCGGAACCACGGGTGAGCTCCCAGGCGAGGCGCAGATCGGCACGCAGGGAGTGCAAGGGGTGCAGGGAGCGCGGGGAGTTCATGCCGTCACCCCCGTCGCCGCCACGCTGCCGTCCCGCAACTGCACTTCCCGGTCCGCGTACGCCGCCACCTGGGCGTCATGGGTGATCAGCAGGACCGCGGTCTCCGACTCGCGGGCCGTGTGCACCAGGGCCGTCATGACCTGCTCGCCCGCCAGGGAGTCCAGCGCGCCCGTCGGTTCGTCGGCGAAGACCACCTTCGGGCCGGTGACCAGGGCCCGGGCCAGTGCGGCCCGCTGTGCCTGGCCGCCGCTCAGCTCGCCCGGCCGCAGGTCCTGCTGCCCGCGCACCCCGAACCGCTCCAGCCACTCACCGGCCCGGGCCCGCGCACGGGCGCGGTCGGTGCCGGCCAGCAGCAGCGGCAGGGCGACGTTGTCCAGGGCCGTCAGCTCGGGGATGAGCTGCCCGAACTGGAACACCACGCCGAACTCGGTGCGGCGCAGCTCGCTCAGCCGCTTCTCGGGCAGGTCATCGAGGCGCCGGCCGTCGTACGTCACCGAGCCCTCGTCCGGGCGGACGATCCCGGCGAGGCAGTGCAGCAGCGTCGACTTCCCGCTGCCGCTCGCGCCGGTCACGGCGAGGATCTCGCCGGGGCGCAGCGCCACCGACGCGCCGCGCAGGGCGGGTGTCCTGCCGTGCGCCTTGGTGAGGCCACTGGCCGAGAGAAGAGGCACGGGTCTGCTCATGCTGCGTCGACCTCCGCGGTCAGGGTGGTGAGCCGGGCCGCCGTGGTGGTCATCCAGCGGAGGTCGGCGTCGAGGTGGTTGACGGCGTAGTCCGCCGAGAGCACGGTCGCCAGGTCGGCGCCCTTGGCGGCCTTGAGTGCCGTGAGCTCCCGCATCCGCTCCATGTGGGCGGCGCGCTGGGCGCTCAGGTAGCCGGCCGGGTCGCCGCCCGAGAGGATCGCGACGACGACCTTGGCGAAGATCTCGTTCGCCACGAAGGGGGCGGGCGGTGCGATCTCCCCGGCCCAGCGGGACAGCTCACGCGTCCCGTCCGCGGTCGCGCGGTACATCGTCCGCTCCGGGCCGCCGTCCGAGTCGGTGCCCTCGACCTCGGCGAGGCCGTCCCGGACGAGGCGCTGGAGGGTCGTGTAGACCTGCCCGTAGGCCAGGGGGCGGGCCTGTGGGAAGCGGTCGTCGTGGCGTCGCTTGAGGTCGTAGCCGTGGCTCGGACCCGAGGCGAGCAGGCCCAGCAGGATGTGGCGGGTGCTCATGCGGAGCATTATGTACTGAGTACATGTACTGAGTGAATAGTGATCGCCGAAAAGATGCGCGCCGCATATGCGGAACTGCTCACTCGGTGATGGCGTACGCCTCCGCCGACCACAGCGAATACCCGAACCGCGTGGCCCGCTTGTCGCCCTGCACCCGCACGAAACGCACGTCCCGCTCGTCCATGCGGACGCTCTCCCGGCCGCCCCGGCCGTCCCGTACCGTCGCCGCCGTGCGCCAGCGGCGGCCGTCCGCCGACACCTGGACGCGGTACGCCGAGGGGTGGGCGTCCTGCCAGCGCAGCACGACCTGCCCGAGGCGCGCGGGGCGCGGGAGTTCGACCTGCCACCAGGCGCCGTCGTCGACCGGGGACGACCAGCGCGTCTGCGGGTCGCCGTCGTTCGCCGCCGACGCCGGGAAGTCGGGCGTCTCGTCGCCCGAGGAACGCGCCGTGCCGGTGCGGGCCAGATCAGGGCCGCCGGTGGGCGGGACGGCGCGGACGGTGAGCGTGCGGGTCGCTCCCGCGAAGCCCAGCCGGATGTCGTACGACCGGATCGGCGTGCCGCGCTCGACGGTCACCTCGACCGGGACCTCCGCCCGCGTGCCGCGCTCCACGGTCAGCTCGCCCTTCGGCACCCGGACCCGCACGCCCTCGGGCGCCTCGACGGTGAGCCTGCCGCGGGCGTCGGCGGGCCGCAGCGAGCCCAGCCCGGCCGTCAGCCGCAGGACCCGGCCGGTCTCGGCGTCCACCTCGTCGCGCTCCAGCTCCAGGGAGGTGGCGGGGGAGTCCTTGAACCAGGGGACGAGGTGGCGCACCCGGGCCGGAGCGGGGCCGGCGACCCGCACGGCGTCCACCGGCGACTCGACCCGCACCTCGGTCGCGCCCGACCCCGACAGCCGGCCGACGGGCCGCCAGCCCTGGCCCGGGGCGTGTGCCTCGACCGCGCCCTCCGTGCCGGGGTCGGTGAGGACCGTCACGGCGGTCAGCGGGCGGGGGCGGGGGAAACGCAGGGTGCGGTCGTCCGAGGGGCCGCCGGGGTTGCGGGGCGGCTCGTGGTCGATGCCCGCCCAGGACGCGTACGCCTTCTGCGCCCGCTGCAGGAAGGGGTCCAGGACGTCCGTGCCGACCTCGGCCCGCGCCGACTCAAGCCCGGCCCGCAGGGCGCCCAGCCTCCGGTACGCCGTCCAGGCCGCCGCCTTGTCGCCGGCGCGCTGCGCGTCCAGCATGTCGAGCGCGGCCGTGCCCGCCTCGCCGTAGCCGGCGAGCTGCTCCGACCAGGGGGCGACCTCGGAGGCGAGGGCGGTGTCCGAGAGCCGCCGGGGCAGCTCGCGCAGCACGGTGAAGGCCTCGCGCAGCCGCCGCGCGGCGTCGCCGCCCGACGCAGGGTCCCGCCAGTACGCCTCGGTCAGCGGGCGCAGATACGCCGACTCCTCGTCGTCCAGCACCGACGACGCATCGTTCCCGGCGAGCGCAGCCAGGGCCTGCTCGCGGCTCCGGTCCCCGCCCGCCAGGTCGGCGATCGCGGCGCGCCAGGACTCTCCCGGGCTATAGGCACGCGGGTTCCACGCGTAGTCGGCGGCGGTGAACAGCGGGATGCGGGACGCCTCCGGCTGCTGCATCGCGTTGGCGAGCAGGGCGGCGGAGCCGGTCGCGACGGCGGGCTCACGGCCCTGGTAGGGGCCGAGGAAGATACGGCCGGGGTCGTAGTCGTTGACCGGGTAGTTGTCCATCGTGACCAGCGGGTGCCCGAGCGCTTCCCGCGCGTCGGCCAGTTCACCGCCCGTGATGGTGCGGGGCACCACCCCGACGCCCGTCCACGCCACCTCGACACCCCGGTCCAGCTCGCTCGCCAGCGCCCGCCGGTAGTCGGTCGTGCCGTCCTCGTAGTACTCGGTCGGCATCAGGGACAGACCGGCGGAGCCGGGGTGCCGTTCCGCAAGGTGCCGGGCCACCGCGTTCGCCACCCGGGACTGCGCCTTCGCCGCCGCCTGCGGGCCGGAGCCGAACCGGTCGGCGTCCGCTTCGCAGTGCCACTCGCTGTAGCTGACGTCCTGGAACTGGAGCTGGAAGGCCCGGAAGCCCAGCGCCCACATCGCGTCGAGCTTGCGCGTCAGCGCCCGCACGTCGGCGTCCGACGCGAAGCACATCGCCTGCCCCGGGGCCACCGCCCAGCCGAGCTTCACGTGGTGTTCGCGGGCTTGCTCGGCCAGCTCCCGAAAGTCGGCCCGCTGCTTCGCCGGGTACGGCTCACGCCAGCGGGCCTGCCGGTAGAGGTCGTCACCCGGGGCGTACAGATAACGGTTCTGCTTGGTGCGCCCCAGGAAGCCGATCTGCGCCATCCGCTGCCGGTGCGTCCACGCGGTGCCGTAGAAACCCTCGGTGATGCCGCGTACGGCGGTGCCGGGCCAGTCGCGTACGACGGCCGCCGCGATCGTGCCGTCGGGACGCAGTAGCTGCCGCAGCGTCTGTACGGCGTGGAACAGCCCGTCCTCGCCGGTTCCGGTGAGGGAGACGCCGCCCCGGCCGACGGCCAGCTCGTACCCCCCGGAGGGGAGGGCGTGGCGGTCGTTCCGGCGGGCGGGCTGTGTCCCCGCCCGCACGACCAGGTCCCCGGGCCCGGCGGAGTCCGTGACGCGGCGGGCCCCGGCCTGTCGCAGCAGCTCGCGCAGGGCCTCGACGGCGTAGGGGTCCGCCGACGGGTCGGTGAGCAGAGCGACCTCGTCGGTGACCGCGACCGGGGCGCCGTTCGCGCGCAGCGACTGCGGGCGGGGCCAGACGGAGAGGCCGGCTCCGGCCGTGTCGGGAGTCGGTGTCGCGCTGGTGCCGGGGGCGGGCGGAGCCGCCACCGCGGCGGGCGGGGCGCCGAGGCTTCCGGCGACGACGGCGACCGCGAGGGCTGCTGCCCGCTTCCCACGCCGCAGTCCCACAGGCCCCCTCCAGATGTGTCGACCGGGACGACGAGCCCACCACCCGCCCGGTGAAGGTGTCAACGAGAGTGGCCGTTGTGACCGATTTACCGGATTCTTGACAGAGTGGAGGGGAGTGGAATGTGAGCAGGAGCACGATGTTCGGCCTGGGACGTCTGCCATCGCGTCGACTGGGTAGGGCTGCGATAACCCATCGAAAGTTGAACCCGACAAACTCCGACTAGGAGGCCCCCGTGGCTGCGATGACTTTCCTTCCGCTCCCGGCCCCGTCCAAACCCGTGGCGGACACGTCCGCCGAGCTCGACCCCCACTACGACGATCCGCGTTACGAAGACCCCCACTACTGCGTCTTCAGCTCCGAGAGCACCTGCGCCGAGCCCCCGCTGACCAGCGAGCCGCCGCTGCCCGACGCAGGGCCCCTCACCAGCGAGCCTCCGCTCGCCGAATCCGTTCCGCTGACCAGCGAGCCCTCCGCCTTCATTCCGGACTTCCCAGGCATCTAGGGACCCAGATGACCGCACCGCGGCCGGCCGAACCGCCCTCCGAGGACCTGTCCCGCCTCGCAGACCTGCACGGCGTAGCCACCTCGTACAGCCCGTCCCCGGACCGTACGGTCGCGGCCTCGGCCACCGCGGTCACCCTGACCCTGGCCGCTCTCGGCGTGGACGCGAGCACGCCCGGCGCCGTCCGCGCCGCGCTCGCCGCCCGGGAGCGGGAACAGGGCGCACGACTGCTGCCGCCCACGGTGGTCGGCTGGGGCGCGGACCCCCCGGCCGCCCTGGCCGCCCTCCCCGAGGGCACCCGGCTGCGCATCGAGACCGAGCAGGGCGAGACACGCGCCTCGGCCGAGCAGCTCCCACCCGGCGTCCACCGGCTGACCGCCACGGCCCTCGACGGCCGCGGCGCGGACGCCCACGTGATCATCGCCCCGGCCCGCCTGCCCACACCCCCCGGACGCTCGTACGGACTGCTCGTCCAGCTCTACTCCCTCCTCTCCCGCCGCTCCTGGGGCATGGGCGACCTCGGCGACCTCGCCGAACTGGCCGGCTGGGCCGGGCGGTCGCTCGGCGCCGGGTTCGTCCAGGTCAACCCGCTGCACGCGGCCGTGCCCGGCGCCCCCACCGACCCCTCCCCGTACCGCCCCTCCTCGCGGCGCTTCCCCGACCCCGTGCACCTGCGGATCGAGGACGTCCCCGAGTGCGCCCACGTCGAGGACCCGCAGCGGCTGCGCGCGCTGCTGGAGAGATCCGGCCGGCTGCGCGAAGCGGTGCTGGAGGAGGGCGCGCTGATCGACCGGGACGCCGTGTGGGAGCTCAAGCGGGAGGCGCTCGAGCTGCTGTGCGAGGTGCCGCTCGGCCCCGGCAGACGCGCCGCCTACTGCGACTTCCTCGCCGAGCAGGGCCGGGCCCTGGAGGACCACGCCACCTGGTGCGCGCTCGCCGAGGTGCACGGCCCGGACTGGCACCGCTGGCCGACCGGCCTGCGCGACCCGCGCTCGGCCGACACCGTCCGCGCCCGCAACGGCCTCATGGACCGGGTGGACTTCTGGTCCCGGCTCGCCTGGCTCACCGACACCCAGCTCACCGCGGCGCAGCGCGCCGGCCGGGAGGCCGGGATGCCGGTCGGGATCGTGCACGACCTCGCGGTCGGCGTCCACCCGGGCGGCGCCGATGCCTGGGCACAGCAGGACTACTTCGCCGCCGGCATGTCGGTGGGCGCACCCCCGGACGCCTTCAACGCGCGCGGCCAGGACTGGGGCCTGCCGCCCTGGCGCCCCGACCGCCTCGCCGACTCGGGCTACGCCCCGTTCCGCGAGCTGCTGCGGGCCCTGTTCCGCTACGCCGGAGCACTGCGCATCGACCACGTCATGGGCCTGTTCCGGCTGTGGTGGGTGCCGCAGGGCCGCCCGCCGACGGAGGGCACCTACGTCCGCTACGACGCCGAGGCCATGCTCGCCGTGCTCGTGCTGGAGGCCTCCCGGGCCGGGGCGCCGGTGATCGGCGAGGACCTGGGCACCGTGGAACCCGGCGTCCGTGAGGCGCTGCGCGAGCGCGGGGTGCTCGGCACGTCCGTGCTGTGGTTCGAACGGGACTGGGACGGCGACGGCCGCCCCCTGCTCCCCGACCGCTGGCGCGCCGACTGCCTGGCCACCGCCACCACCCACGATCTGCCCTCCACGGCAGCCCGCCTCACCGGCGAGCACGTCGAACTCCGCGACAGCCTCGGCCTGCTCGCCCGCCCGCTCGAGGAGGAGCGCGCCGAGGCCGCCGCCGACACCGGCGAGTGGCTGTCCCTGCTCGCCCGCCTCGGTCTGCTGCAGGGCACCGGCGGCGGTACCGACACCTCCTCGGAGGAGGCCGAGATCCAGGCCGTCCACCGCTTCCTGCTGCGCACGCCGGCCCGCATGGTCGGCGTCTGGCTCCCGGACGGGGTCGGGGACCGCCGCCCGCAGAACCTCCCGGGCACCTGGGACCAGTACCCGAACTGGAGGCTGCCGATCGCGGACGCGGGGGGCCGCCCTGTGACGCTGGAGGAACTGGCGGCGTCGCCCCGACTGCATGCCCTCATCGAGGTGTTGCGCGAACCGGCCGGTCCGTCCGGCGGCTGAAGGTGCTCTTACGGCACCCCGGGCGCGCGGCCCTCACCGGCGTTGGATACTTTTGACACCGTGGACAAGAAGAACGCCCTGCGCGCCGGCGCCCTGGCAGCCGGTACGACGCTCATGATGCTGCTCATGTCGTCCCCCGCCTCCGCGCTCACCCGCGACGACGGTGACGACCCCGGCCCGGGCCTGAGCGTCATCGAGACGCTGGGCCTCTTCGTCGTGGCCCCCATCGTGCTGTACCTGGTCATCCACGGTCTGGTGATGATCGGCGACAAGAAGCACAAGCAGAAGGACACGACCAGCTCCAACATCAACACCAAGGCCCAGGCCGAGGCCGAGGCCGAGGCCAAGGCCGGCTCCAAGGCCTGATCAGGGGCGTTTCGGAGGGGGAGTCACCGCCCGGCTGTCCCCTCCGTCCCCGCCAGCAGTTCCCTCAGCAGGCCGGCCAGTTGGCCGGCCTGTTTCTCGTCGAGGCCGGACAGGGCCTCCGTCTGTACGGTCAGCCCCGCGACGGCCGCCTCGTCGATGAGGCGCAGTCCCTCCTCGGTGAGCGTCACCTGAAGGCCCCGCCGGTCGTGCGGATCGGGAGAGCGGCGCAGGAACCCGGCCCGCTCCAGCTTGTCCAGACGGCCGGTCATCCCGCCCGTGGTGAGCATCAGCGTCTCCGACAGCCGGCGCGGTGAGAGCGTGAAGGGCTCGCCGGAGCGGCGCAGGGTCGCCAGGACGTCGAACTCGCCGCGTGAGATCCCGAACCGGCCGTAGGTGTCCTCCAGGCGGTCCGTCATAGCCCGTGCGAGCCGGTAGACCCGGCCGAAGACCTCCATCGCCCTGGTGTCGAGCTCGGGCCGGACCGTCCTCCACTGGTCGATGATCGCGTCGACAGGGTCCCTGCGCTGCTCGGGGCGTTCGTTCATGGCACGAGTATCGGCCGCCTCTCGGTCACCCGCAAGAAAGTAGCTTGACGGAAAGTTGCTTAGGGCTAAGCTACTTTCTACCGACCTACTTCGAAGGGTGCCACCCATGGCCTCCTCCCGTCCCGCTCTCATCGCCCTCACCGCCCTCGCCCCCGTCTCCTGGGGCACGACCTACGCGGTCACCACCGAGTTCCTCCCGGCAGACCGTCCCCTGTTCACCGGACTGATGCGCGCCCTGCCCGCAGGTCTGCTGCTGCTCGCCCTCGCCCGGGTGCTGCCGCGCGGTGCCTGGTGGTGGAAGGCGGCGGTGCTCGGCGCGCTGAACATCGGCGCCTTCTTCCCGCTGCTGTTCCTCTCGGCGTACCGGCTGCCCGGCGGTATGGCGGCGGTCGTCGGCTCGGCCGGGCCGCTGTTCGTGGCAGGCCTCGCGGCGCTGCTGCTCGGGCAGCGGCCGACGGTGCGCACGCTGCTGACCGGGGCCGTGGCCGCGTTCGGCGTCAGCCTCGTCGTCCTGCGGGCGGCCGGGGCGCTGGACGCGCTGGGCCTGCTGGCGGCGCTCGCCGCCACCGTCTCGATGTCCGCCGGAACCGTCCTCACCCAGCGGTGGGGGCGACCCGCCGGTGTCGGCCCGCTCGCCCTCACCGGCTGGCAGCTCACCGCGGGAGGCCTGCTCATCGCGCCGCTCGCCTTCCTGGTCGAGGGCGCGCCGCCGGCGCTGGACGGCCGCGCGGCCGGCGGCTACCTCTACCTCGCCGTCGCGAACACGGCGGTCGCGTACTGGCTGTGGTTCCGCGGCATCGGCCGCCTCACCGCCACCCAGGTCACCTTCCTCGGCCCGCTCTCCCCACTGACCGCGGCCGTCGTCGGTTGGGCGGCGCTCGGGCAGGCGCTGACGCCGGTGCAACTGGTGGGCATGGGGCTGGCGTTCGGGGCGACGGTCGCGGGCCAGATCGGGGCCCGGAGCAAGGCGGCCCCGCGAACGTTCGGTTTCTCTGAAGAGAAACGTCGAAAAGATTCGATGGACGTGACGGACGGGGCGCTGCGACGGTAGCCCCCGCCTTCCGCGGTGCGGAGATGACGGACGAGACGGCGCCACGCGTGGTGGCGGTCAACCGGGGCGCCGAGCAGGCCGGCGGCCAGGGACGAAGGTCACGCTCGTCAAGGTCGGACGAGGACGAG
>NZ_JBHUQX010000285.1:0-12276 GCF_042674225.1 Streptomyces sp. NPDC056948 | reverse complement strand
GGCTGTCACATCTGCTCGTGCCGCTTCGTCAGTGCGGTGACAGCGACGGACCGGCGACACAGGAGGCAGAGATCATGCAGGCACGGATGACGAACCCGGCGTACGTCCTTCCCGGTGCGATGAAGGGCATCGGCGGCATCTTCCAGGCGATCGGGGAGGGCGGCCTGCGGCAGGAGCTGGCGGAGATCGTCGGGCTGCGCGCCAGCCAGATCAACGGCTGTGGCGCCTGCGTGCACGGGCACACCGTCAACCTCCGCAAGGCCGGGGTGAGCGAGGAGCGGATCAGTGCCGTCGCGGCCTGGCGTCACGCCCCCTTCTTCTCGGACGCCGAGCGTGCGGCGCTGAAGCTGACGGAGGCGATCACGCGGCTCGCGGACCTTTCGGAGGAGTCGGTTCCGGATGCTCTGTGGGACGAGGTGGCCGATCACTTCGACGAGAAGGAACTCTCCGGGCTGATTCTCACCGTCTCGCTCACGAACATGTTCAACCGCATCAACACGACCATCCAGGAGCCCGCCGGTACCACCTGGGGCTGACGGCGTACGGTCCGGTCGAGGGCCCGTGACCTCTGTGCGGAGTGTCGCGTTATGAACACTTCTGCCTGATCCACCAAGATGTGCGCGAAATCATCCCGTTTGTTGTGCGGCTTCGCGTCGGTGAGGTGGAGAGGGGTTCCAGGATGAGCAGCGCGTCGGTGTCGCCGCACGGCTTCGTGGTCGGGCGGGGGCGTGGCTACCGTCCCGAGCAGGTGGACAGATACGCCGAGGCCGTCTCCCAGAATCGTGACGCGGCCTGGGAGCGGGCCGCCCGGCTGACGGTGCTCGCCCGGCAGATGGACGCGGAGCTGGCGCTGCTGCGGGAGACCGTGGCGGGGCTCGCTCCGCAGGACTACGCGTCGCTCGGGGAGGGGGCGCGGCGGCTCTTCGAACTCGGCGAGGAGGAGGCCGCGGCCGTAGGGGACAGGGCGCGGGAGGAGGCGCGGCGACTCGTGGAGGAGGCGCAGGCTTCCGCGGCCGAGATGTGCGAGTCCGCGCAGGCGGACGCCGACGCCGTACGCGCCGACGCCGACGAACGGGCCCGGCAGCGGCTGCTCGTGGCGAGCGCGGAGGCCGACGAGATCCGTGTCTCGGTCCGCTGCGGGGCGAAGGAACAGCGAGGTGAGGCGCTGGCCGCGCTGCGGGAGATGCGGCAGCGCTCCTCCGGGATGCTCGCCGAGCGGGACAAGGAACGTGCCGAGCGGTGGGCGGAGGTGGAGCGGGAGGAGGTGACCCGGGCGGAGGAGCTGGACGCGCACCACGCGGAGGCGGTGGCGCGCGCCGAGCGGGCCTTGTCCGAGGCGGAGCAGGCCCTCGCCGACGCCGAGGAATCGGCCCGAAGCCGGCAGGAAGAGGCACAGGAGCGTGCCGCGGAGCTGGTCGCCCAGGCCCGGGAACACGCGGACCGCGTCGAGGAGGAGACGGAGCGGCTCCTGTGCGCGCACGCGGAGCAGGGAGAGGACGTGCGGGCCCACATCGACCGCGTACACGCCAGCCTGGCAGCGTGGGCCGGGCCGGCGGGGCCGACGGGGGAGTGACATCGGAGGTCGTGCGTCGCGGGTGGGTGACGCCCCGGCCGGCGCTCGTGCGCGAGGCCGGCGGGGCGTCGTGCCGTGCCGCTTCCGGTCAGGGGTTCTTTCGTACCGCGCCCGCGAGGATCCAGCCCTCCACCGCCTCGTACTGGTGGCGCTGTTCCTCCGACTTCCGGCGGCCGGAGGCCAGGGTGCCCAGCCAGCCGCAGGCGAAGCCCAGGGGTATGGAGAGCAGGCCCGTGGTCGTGAACGGGAACCAGTTGAAGTCGGCGTCGGGGAAGGCCGAGACGGGCGAGCCGGAGACCAGGTTGGTGCCCGGCATCAGCAGCAGGACGGCCAGCGAGCCGCCGATGAGGGTGCTGAGCAGGCCCGTCCGGGTGTAGCGGCGCCAGAAGAGGCTGTAGACCAGCGCCGGCGCGATGGCCGAGGCGCCCAGACAGAAGGACAGCGTCACCAGGGGCTGCAGGCTGCGGTGCTGGACGAGCGTGGCCAGCAGGATCGCGGGGATGCCCACCGCCAGTGCCGAGAGCCGGGCCAGTGTCATCTCGCGGCGCGGTGACATCTCCTGGACCCGGGCCGCGAACACGTCGTGTGCGAGGGAGTTGGCGCAGGCGAGGATCATGCCGGCGACGGAGGCGAGCAGCGTGAGGAAGACGGCAGTGGTGATGGTCGTGAACAGGAAGGTCTCCGCCGTCGACACCTCCGCGCCGAACGCCGCCTGCGAACCCAGCAGATAGGCCGTGTTGCCCTGCGGGTCGACCTGCGCGATCGTCTCCCGCCCGACCAGCGCGGTCGCGCCGAAGCCGATGACCGTGATGACCAGCACGAACAGGGCCACGCCCGACACCGCCCAGGACATCGAACGCCGCACCTGCCGGGCGCTGGAGGCGGTGTACATGCGCATGGTGACGTGCGGCAGGACCCCACCGCCGAGGACCACGGTCAGTTGCGAGGTGATCATGTCCAGGCCGGGGCTGGGGCCGCCCGCGAACTGCAGGCCGGACGAGAGGAACGCCGAGCCCACGCCGCTGTTGTCGGCGGCCGCGCCGAACAGGGCCCCCGGGTCCCAGTCGAACCGGTTCAGGATCAGCACCGCGACCACCATGCCCGAACCGAGCAGCATCACGATCTTCAGGATCTGGATGAGGGCGGTGCCCTTCATGCCGCCGATCGCCGCGTAACTGATCATCAACGCGCCCACGCCGATGATGCAGCCCGTCTGCATCGACTCGCCGGAGAAGCCGAGGATGAACGCCATGAGCTGCCCGGTCCCCGCCAACTGCACCAGCATCAGCGGCACCAGCGCCGCCAGCGTCACCGCACAGGCCGCGATCCGCACACCGCGTCCCGGCATACGGCGGGTCAGCGCGTCGCCCATGGTGAACCGGCCCGCGTTGCGCAGCGGTTCCGCCAGCAGGAACATCAGCAGCATCAGTGACAGGGCCGTGCTCAGGGCCAGTACGGTGCCGTCGTAACCGAAGAGGGCGATCACGCCGCCGGTGCCGAGGACGGTCGCGGCGGAGATGTAGTCGCCGGCGATCGCCAGGCCGTTGCGCATGGGGGACAGCGAGCTGTAGCCGGTGTAGAACTCGTCGAGGTCGTCCCGGTCCGGGCCCGTCATCACGCAGAGCAGCAGGGTGATCGTGGCCACCGATGTGAAGCCCACCAGGGACATCGCCTGCGCGTTGCCGCTGAACTCGCTGATCACCGTGCCGCCTCCCGCTTGGCGTCCAGCTCGGCCTGCTTGCGTATCCGGTCCGCGATCGGGTCGACGCGGCGGCGGGCCGTCTGCTCGTACAGGGCGATGGCCAGCCAGGTCACGGGGACCTGGATGAGGGCGAGCAGCAGGCCGGTGGGCAGGCCGTCGGTGACGGTGCTCGTCATGAACGACGGTGCGGACGCCGACAGGATCAGGAACAGGGTGAAGTAGCCGAGTGCCGTGAGCGTGGCCACGCGCCGCTGCCAGCGGTAGGCGCTGCGCAGAACCCGCAGGTCGCTGTGGTGGCCGAGCGCGGCGTGGCGCTGGGGACGCCGCTCGGGCGGTTCGGGCGGCTGCTGCGGCTGCCAGGGGTAGGTGTCATAGGAGGGCGAGGAATCGGGTGGTGGGTACCGATAGGACGGTGACGGGTCGAAGGACATCCCGTACTCCTTGCGAGGTTTGGATCCGGTGCGGCGGGCCGCAGGGAGGTGGGGGGCGGGAGCCACGCACGTTACTTCGCAGTACCGGGGCAGCGCGAGGGTTTCGCCAAACTGATCGGTCGGTATGCGCTTACCTTTCCGACCTCGGGTGTTACCCCCGTTAACTCAGGTTTTTGAGCGTCCTGGGCGGGCTACTTGAGATGGATCAGCGCCACGGACGCCGGCACTTCGGTGCGATCGTCGAGCGTCGCGCCGAACGCCAGCCGCCGGTCGATCCGGCGCGGAACCGAACTCTCCGCGCGGACCGTGAAGTTGACCCCGACCCGCCCTCCGGCCGGGACGCGTATGCGGGTCGCCTCCCGGCGCTGCTCCGACCGCCCCTGCTCTGCCCGCCCCTGTTGCGCCCGCCCCTGTTGCGCCCGCACGGTCCACCCGTCGCCCATCGGCTCCGCCGCGACCGTCACATGGCGCACGGCGTCGCCGAAGTTGTAGACGTCGACGGTCATCCGCGTACGGCGGCCGAGGCGGTAGCCGTGCGGGGGCGGCGCGTCCCCGTCGTCCTTGCCGGGGGCGGCGTCGCGGGCGGAGAAGCGCTGGGCGAGGACGATGTGCTCGGCGGGGGAGAGGCGGGCCCTCGGGCCCGTGGTGCTCAGCGGAGCGGGCGCGTCCGCGGGGGTGACGACGTAGAGGGGGTCGCGTGAGGCGGTCACCGGCCGACCGGCGGGGAGGCGGCGGCCCATCGTGTCGTAGGCCGTCCCCCTCAGGTATCGGTCCAGGCGTACGGGCCGCTCCGCCCACACGACCGTGACCCGCTCGCCGCGCCCGCTGTCGAAGTCGAAGCCCCGCACTCCGTCCGGCAGCCGGGGCGCGGGGCCGGTGAAGTGTGCCGCGCCGAGCAGCGAGGTGAGGGCCGCGAACGCGCTGTAGGCGGGCAGGGGCCGGAAGTCGCGGTCGAGCAGGCCGAAGTAGACGCCGTCGTCGTGCAGCGGCGGGCCGGCGAACCAGAACTGCCGGTCGTTCCCCGCCGCCAGGCCCTCCACCGTCGAGCGCACCACGTACCGGGCCTGCGTGATCTCCTGCTCGGGCGTCAGGTCCTCCCCCGGCCGTGCCTTCTGGAACGCGCCGCATTCCGTCATCCACAGCGGTATGTCCGCCTGGTGCCGGCGGGCCAGCTCGTGCTGTTCGTCCGCGGCGCCCGGGAAGCTCGGTTCGCCCGGTTCGGCGGGGTCCGGGTAGCCGTGGAAGGCCCATGCGTCGGCGTACCGCACCACGTCGTTGGCGAGCACCAGGTCCTGGAAGGGGCCGGTCTGCGCGATGCCCGGCAGGACGACCAGGCAGGGCTCGGGCGCCGCGTCCTTGATGCCGAGCGCGGCGGCCTTCACGAACGCGGCGTGGGCGTCGCCGGTGCAGCGGGTGGTGTCGACGTCCGGTTCGTTCGACAACTGGAGGGCCTCGGGGGCGGCCGCCGCCAGGCGTCGGGCGTAGCGGTAGGCGTGCCTGAGGTCCGCCGGGAGCGGCAGCGAGGCGTCGGTCATGGCCCACTCGGGGGCGGGGGAGAGCACGTCGAGGACGGCCAGGCCGTGGGCGCGCAGGGTGCGGGTGCGGCGGTCGTGCTGTGCCGTGTCGTACACGCCGGGTGCCGGTTCGGCCGCGGGCCAGGACTGGCCGTCCCGCACCCAGCCGGCTCCCATGTCCCGCAGGGCGGCGGCGAAGTCCGCGAGCCGGGACGGCGGGACGAGGGAGGACGCCCAGACGTTCACGCCGAAGCGGCTGGTCGGGCCGGTCACGGCGGGCCGTGCCGGCAGACGCGCGAACCGGCCCGTCACGCCGTCCGCCCTCACGAGGTAGTGGCCCGGGGGCAGATCGGGGAGCGTGACCGTCGCGCCCGCGTCACCGGCGGCGATGGTGGCCTGGCCGGTGATCACTTGGCGGCCGTGGTGGTCGCTGACGGTGTACCGCACTGGGTACGCGTGCGTGGTGTGTCCGTCGAGGGCCAGGCGCAGCCGGGCCGGTTCGCCCTCGCGGTGCCGGGGAACCGACAGCTCGCGCAGGGCCGGGTGCCCCTCCAGGCGGCGCAGGGTGAAGCGGTCCAGGGTCAGGACGTACGCGGTCGTGTCGTCGAGGACGGCCGGTTCGGTGACGCGGAAGGTGAGCGTGTCGGTGCCGCCCCGCAGTTCGACCACGCCCAGGTCCAGGACGGACAGGTCGCCCCAGGCCGGCGGCGACTCGTACCAGTGCGGTTGCGAGCGGGCGATCTCGGTGAACGGGCCGTCGTTCACGGACAGGTGCGGGTAGGAGGCGACGGCTTCCGTGTGCGGCGTCTCGACCGGTGCCGTGGCCACGGCGGTCAGCGCGTACACCCCGGCCCGCGGGACGCGCACGGTGTACGTCGCGTACCAGCCGGTGCGGGCCGGGGGTTTCTCGCTCGTCCATAACCCCAGATATCGCCCTCCGGAGGCCCTGCGGTTCCGGCGGACGGGGATGTTCGTCCGCACCGCGGCCTCGCCCTGCACCGTCACTGTCACCGTCGTGGGGGTGGCCGCCGAGGCGGTGGCGCCGCCTGCCGAGGCGGTGACGCCGCTCGCCGCCGCCACCGCTCCGAGTCCCGCTGCCATCGCCGTGCGCCTGTTGAAGTCCATGCCACCAGCAGACACGCACCGCCCATCGCCGCGCGTCACCCGCAAGAGTGCCCGGCCCCGGAAACGGGTCGGGGTCGCGCCCTAGGGGCCGTCGGGGGTGGTGCCGAGGTGCCGGAGTACGTAGCGGACTCCCGGGCGGCCGCCCACGGTTGTCTCCTCCACCCGCGTGAAGCCGCTACGGGCCAGGACCCTCATCGAGGCCGGGTTGTCCAGCGTCGTGACCGCGGTGAGGGACGTCAGCCCGTACTCGGTGGCGGCCAGGCGGCACACCTGCGCGACGGCCGCCGTCGCCACGCCCCGGCCCGCGGCCTGTTCGCCGACGCGGTAGCCGAGTTCGGCGCTGCCGTCCACCAGATCCATCAGGTTCACCCGGCCTATCAGGTTCCCCTCCTCCGACAGGACGACATGGAAGCGGCACACGCGCGCGTGCTGCTCCGCCAGGAGCGACCGGAGGCGTTCGGCGAACCCCGCCGGAGTGAAGAAGACGTCCCCGCGGTCCGGCACCGTGCGGGCGAAGTACGCGCGGTTCTCCCGCTCGAAGGCCAGCAGCGCGTCCGCGTGATCGGCACGGAGTGGTTCCAAGGTCACCATGGCCGGAGGATACGGACGGTCAGTCCTTGAGCACCGGGAATTTCCGGGGCGCGAGGAACAGCAGCACCAGGAACGCCAGCGCCGCCGCGCACGAGGCGCCCAGGTAGACCGCGTGCACCGCGTCGGCGATCGCCCGCCGGGTCGCCTCGGGCGCGGTGCCCGAGTCGAGTGCCCGGGTCACCGAGTCGAGGTCGCTCGCGCCGCCGAGCCTGGCGGCCAGCACCCCGTTGGCGATCGCGCCGAAGAGGGCCGCGCCGATCGTCTGGCCGGTCTGGCGGCAGAAGAGCACGGACGCGGTCGTCGTACCCCGCTCCGCCCAGCCCACCGTCGACTGCACCCCGACGATGAGCGGAAGCTGGAACAGGCCCAGCGCGGCGCCGAGCAGCAGCATCAGCAGCGTCGGCTGCCAGGCCTGCCCCGGGTAGGGCAGAAAGGGGAACGCGAACAGGATCAGCGCCGCCGCGCCGATGCCCAGCATCGCGGTGTTGCGGAAGCCGATCCTGCGGTACACGTGCTGGCTCAGGGCCGCCGATATGGGCCAGCTCAACGTCCATACGGAGAGCACGAATCCGGCGGCCACGGGCGCCAGGCCCAGCACGCCCTGGGCGTAGGTGGGCAGGAACACCGTCGGCGCCACCATCAGCAGGCCCAGCGCGCCCAGGGCCAGATTGACCGCGGCGATCGTACGGCGCCGCCACACCCACCCCGGGATGATCGGCTCAGCCGCCCGCCGCTCCACCAGCACCACCACCGCGACCAGGGCGAGCCCCGTACCGAACAGGGCGAACGAGGGCGCCGACAGCCAGGGCCAGGCCACCCCGCCCTGCACCAGGGCCGCGAGCAGGACACCGCCGCAGGCGAACACCGCGAGCGCGCCCGCCCAGTCCACGCGCGTGTGCGTACCGGTTTCCCGCTCCGGCTCGTGCAGATGACGCACGATCAGCCACAACGCGACCGCGCCGATCGGCAGGTTGACCAGGAAGATCCACCGCCAGTCCGCGTACGCGGCGAGCACCCCGCCGAGACCCGGCCCGGCGACCGCGGACACCGCCCACACCGTGGAGAGCTTCGACTGGATCTTGGGGCGGTCCTTCAGCGGGTACAGATCGGCGGCGAGCGTCTGCACCGTGCCCTGGAGCGCGCCGCCGCCCAGGCCCTGCACGATACGGAAGGCGATGAGCGCCTCCATGTTCCAGGCCAGCGCGCACAGCAGGGAGCCGAGGAGGAAGACCACCGAGCCCACGACGAGGACCGGTTTGCGGCCGAAGGTGTCGGAGAGCTTGCCGTAGACGGGCAGGGTGACCGTCACGGCCAGCAGATAGCCGGAGAACAGCCAGGAGAAGACGGAGAATCCGCCGAGGTCCCCGACGATCTGCGGCACGGCGGTCGAGACGATGGTGGAGTCGAGCGCCGCCAGCGCCATCGAGAGCATCAACGCGGCGACGACGGCTCCGCGCCGGCCGGTCGTCGCGGGACGCGCTGCCTCACGTGCCGCGGAACTGGTGCTTCCCACCCGGGTGCCTCCCCCTCGCGCCTGCCTGCCTGCCCCTTGCACCTATCTACCGCCGGACAGCTTCCCACTTGACCCTGACGCCGCGGGAGGGTGGAGCCTGAATGGGCCGTCGGGTGGAGCGAACCCTGAGACGGTCTCCACCCTTCGGTGGACTGCCCCTAGGGGTACCTCCGTACTACGACCTGGGGAGGGTTCGTACCGGCGGAGGACGAGACGCGCGGGGGCTGCTCCTTAACCTGGCTTTACGCCGTCGGGGGGCGGTGTTGCACACCGGCGGGGGTGGGGTTTTCCACAGGAAAAGACTGCGCTGAGCACCAGGGCGCCGGACCCCTCCCCGCCGGAAGACTTGAGGCACTTCACCATCTGCTGACCGACATAGGAGACATACCGTGACATCGGCTGTAACCATTCCCAGGCACGGGGGTACTGGAGGGCGTACGGCCGTTGCCGCGCGGGCGCGGCAGGTCGTGAAGGCGTACGGATCCGGTGAGACCCGTGTCGTCGCCCTCGATCACGTCGACGTGGACATCGCACGCGGCCAGTTCACCGCGATCATGGGCCCCTCGGGGTCCGGCAAGTCCACGCTCATGCACTGTCTGGCCGGGCTCGACACCGTCACCGGCGGGCAGATCTACCTCGACGAGACCGAGATCACCGGTCTGAAGGACAAGAAGCTCACGCGACTGCGCCGGGACCGGATCGGGTTCATCTTCCAGGCGTTCAACCTGCTGCCGACGCTGAACGCGATAGAGAACATCACGCTGCCCATGGACATCGCCGGCCGCAAGCCGGACAAGGAGTGGCTCGGACGGGTCGTGGAGACCGTCGGGCTCTCCGACCGTCTCAAGCACCGGCCCACCCAGCTCTCCGGCGGCCAGCAGCAGCGTGTCGCCGTGGCGCGGGCGCTGGCGGCCCGGCCCGAGATCATCTTCGGGGACGAGCCGACCGGAAACCTCGACTCGCGCGCGGGCGCCGAAGTGCTCGGCTTCCTGCGCCGCTCCGTCGACGAGCTGGGCCAGACCATCGTGATGGTCACCCACGACCCGGTGGCCGCCAGTTACGCGGACCGTGTCCTGTACCTCGCCGACGGCCGGATCGTCGACGAGATGTACAAGCCGACCGCGGACGCCGTCCTCGACCGCATGAAGGACTTCGACGCCCGGGGGCGTACGTCATGACCGTCATGAAGACCTCGATGCGCAACTTCCTCGCGCACAAGGGCCGCATGGCGCTCTCGGCGATCGCCGTCCTGCTGTCGGTGGCCTTCGTCTGCGGGACGCTCGTCTTCACGGACACCATGTCCACCACGTTCGACAAGCTCTTCGCCGCCACCTCCTCGGACGTGACGGTGAGCCCCAAGGGCGCCTCCGAAAGCGGTGAGACGACCTCCGACAACGGCAAGCCGCCGGTCATGCCGGCCTCCGTGCTCGCCGAGGTGCGCAAGGCCGACGGCGTGAAGTCCGCCGAGGGCACGGTGTTCTCCACCTCGGTGACCGTCGTCGACGCCGACAAGGACAACCTGTCGCCCTCCAGCGGCGCCCCGACCATCGTCGGCGGCTGGAACAGCAACGAAGCCCGCACCATGAAGATCACCTCCGGTGCGGCACCCAAGAGCGCCGACCAGATCATGGTCGACGCCGACACCGCCGACAAGCACGGCCTGAAGCTCGGCGACCCGATCGGCGTGATCAGCGCGACGGGCACCCACACCGCGAAGATCTCCGGCATCGCCGACTTCACCGTCACCAACCCCGGTGCCGCGATCTTCTACCTCGACACGAAGACCGCCCAGCAGACCCTGATCGGCGAGAGCGGCGTCTACACCAACGTCAACGTCACCGCGGCCGCCGGCGTCAGCGACGACCGGCTGAAGCGGAACGTGAAGGCCGCACTCGGCGGCGACTTCCAGGTGCAGACCGCCAAGGAGACCGCCGACGCCAATCAGAAGGGCGTCGCGGGCTTCATGAACGTCATGAAGTACGCGATGCTCGGCTTCGCCGGGATCGCCTTCCTCGTCGGCATCTTCCTGATCATCAACACCTTCTCCATGCTGGTCGCCCAGCGCACCAGGGAGATCGGCCTGATGCGGGCGATCGGCTCCTCCCGCAAGCAGGTCAACCGCTCCGTGCTGGCCGAGGCGCTGCTGCTCGGCCTCGTCGGCTCGGTGCTCGGTGTGGCCGCGGGCGTCGGCCTCGCGATCGGCCTGATGAAGCTCATGGGCCAGATGGGCATGGAGCTGTCCACCGACGACCTGACGGTGGCCTGGACGACCCCGGTGGTCGGCCTGGTCCTCGGCGTGATCGTCACCGTCCTGGCCGCCTATCTGCCCGCCCGGCGCGCCGGCAAGATCTCCCCGATGGCAGCGCTGCGCGACGCGGGCGCCCCCGCGGACGCCAAGGCCGGCTGGATCCGCGCCGCGATCGGCACCGTCCTCACCGGCGGCGGAGCCTTCGGCCTGTATCTCGCGGCGGCCGCCGACCAGGCCAAGGAGGGCTCGCTGTGGCTCGGCCTCGGCGTGGTCCTGTCGCTGATCGGCTTCGTCGTCATCGGCCCGCTGCTCGCCGGCGGTGTGGTCCGTGTCCTCGGCGCCGTCCTGCTGCGCATGTTCGGCCCCGTGGGCCGCATGGCCGAGCGCAACGCCCTGCGCAACCCGCGCCGCACCGGCGCGACGGGCGCCGCGCTGATGATCGGCCTCGCCCTGGTGGCGTGCCTGTCCGTGGTCGGCTCCTCCATGGTGGCCTCCGCCACCGACCAGCTCGACAAGACCGTCGGCACGGACTTCATCATCCAGTCCGACAGCGGCCAGCTCATCACCTCGCAGGCGGTCAAGGCCGCGAAGTCCGCGTCGGACGTGGAGCGGGTCACCGAGTACAAGTGGACCGAGGCCGACTTCACCACCCCCGACGGCAAGAAGCTCAAGGACACGGCGATCACGGCCGCCGACCCCTCGTACGCGACCGACCTGCGCACCGAGACGGTCGCCGGCAAGCTCCCCGACGCCTACAAGCCCGACTCGATGTCCGTCCACGAGAAGTTCGCCAAGGACCACGGCATCAGCCTCGGGTCCAAGATCTCCGTGGCCTTCAAGGACGGCCGTGAGGCCGATCTGACGGTCCGGGCGATCACCAGCAGCGACGTCGTGATCGACGCGGGCGCGATGTACACGTCCATCTCGACGATGGCCAAGTACGTCCCGGCCGACAAGATGCCGCTGGACTCGCTGCTCTTCGTCAGCGCCAAGGACGGGCAGCAGGACGCCGCCTACACGAGCCTGAAGTCGGCCATGCACGACTACCCGCAGTACACCGTGCGCGACCAGACCGACTACAAGGAAGCCCTGAAGGACCAGATCGGCCAGTTGCTCAACATGATCTACGGCCTGCTGGCCCTGGCGATCATCGTCGCCATCCTGGGTGTCGTGAACACCCTGGCTCTGTCGGTGGTGGAGCGCACCAGGGAGATCGGCCTGATGCGGGCGATCGGCCTGTCCCGCCGCCAGCTCCGCCGCATGATCCGCATGGAGTCGGTCGTCATCGCCCTCTTCGGCGCCCTCCTGGGCCTCGGACTGGGCATGGGCTGGGGCGCCACCGCGCAGCAGCTTCTCGCGCTGGAGGGCCTGATGGTCCTGGAGATCCCCTGGCCGACGATCATCGGCGTCTTCGTCAGCTCGGCCTTCGTGGGCCTGTTCGCGGCACTGATCCCGGCGTTCCGGGCGGGCCGGATGAACGTCCTGAACGCGATCGCGACGGAGTAGCGGAACCAGTCGTCACCGAGAACCACCGCACACGGGGGTTGCGGGGGATGGGCCCGCCCCGGAGGTTTCCGCC
>NZ_JBHUQX010000284.1:0-12394 GCF_042674225.1 Streptomyces sp. NPDC056948 | reverse complement strand
CCTGCGAGAACCGCAGGCGCCCCCGGAGAAAAAAACCTCAGTGGTTGCGCGGGAAGCCCAGGTCCACGCCCGCCGGGGCGTCGGCCGGGTCCGGCCAGCGCGTGGTGACGACCTTGCCGCGGGTGTAGAAGTGCGTGCCGTCGTTGCCGTAGATGTGGTGGTCGCCGAAGAGCGAGTCCTTCCAGCCTCCGAAGGAGTGGTAGCCCACGGGGACCGGGATCGGGACGTTCACGCCGACCATGCCGGCCTCGACCTCCAACTGGAAGCGGCGGGCCGCGCCGCCGTCCCGGGTGAAGATGGCGGTGCCGTTGCCGAACGGCGAGGCGTTGACGATGTCCAGGGCCTCTTCGTAGGTCTCGGTGCGCAGCACGGTCAGCACCGGACCGAAGATCTCGTCCTGGTAGGCCTTCGCGGACGTGGGCACCTTGTCGAGCAGCGAGATGCCGATCCAGTGGCCGTCCTCGAAGCCGTCGACCGTGTGGCCGGTGCCGTCCAGGACGACCTCGCAGCCCTCGGCCGCCGCGCCCTCGACGTAGGAGGCGACCTTGTCGCGGTGGACCTTGGTGATGAGCGGGCCCATCTCGGAGGTCGGGTCGTCGCCCGGGCCGATCTTGATCTTCTCGGCGCGCTCGCGGATCTTCTCCACCAGTTCGTCGCCGATCGAGCCGACCGCGACGACGGCCGAGATGGCCATGCAGCGCTCGCCCGCCGAGCCGTAGGCGGCCGACACGGCGGCGTCGGCCGCCGCGTCCAGGTCGGCGTCCGGGAGCACCAGCATGTGGTTCTTGGCGCCGCCCAGGGCCTGGACGCGCTTGCCGTTCGCGGAGGCCGTGGTGTGGATGTAGCGGGCGATCGGGGTCGAGCCCACGAAGGAGACGGCCTTGACGTCCGGGTGCTCCAGGAGGCGGTCGACGGCCACCTTGTCGCCGTGGACGACGTTGAACACGCCGTCCGGCAGCCCGGCTTCCGACAGCAGCTCGGCGATCTTGAGGGACGCCGACGGGTCCTTCTCTGACGGCTTCAGCACGAACGTGTTGCCGCACGCGATGGCGATGGGGAACATCCACATCGGCACCATCGCCGGGAAGTTGAACGGCGTGATGCCCGCGACGACCCCGAGCGGCTGGCGGATGGACGAGACGTCCACGCGGCTGGCGACCTGCGTCGACAGCTCGCCCTTGAGCTGGACGTTGATGCCGCAGGCCAGGTCGACGATCTCCAGGCCGCGGGCCACCTCGCCGAGCGCGTCGCTGTGCACCTTGCCGTGCTCGGCGGTGATCAGCTCGGCGATGGCGTCCCGGTTGGCGTCGAGCAGCGCCCGGAACTTGAAGAGGATCGAGGTCCGCTGGGCCAGCGAGGACTGGCCCCAGGTGGCGTAGGCCTCCTTGGCGGCGGCGACCGCCGCGTCCACCTCGTCGACCGAGGCGAACGCGACCTTCGTCGTCACCGCGCCGGTCGCCGGGTTGGTCACCGGACCGTGCGTGCCCGAGGCGCCTTCGACGGTCTTGCCGCCGATCCAGTGGTTGACGATCTTCGTCATGGCCGGGAACTCCTTCACAGATGGCGGCGTCGGGTGGAGACGTGCCGTTCGTACAGCTCACGTGCCTTGACCGCGGACGGTCGTGTCGCGGTCTCGGCCACAGGTACATCCCACCAGGCCTGCGCGGGAGGCGCGCCCGACACTGTGTCTGCCGTTTGGGTCTCGACGTAGACACATGTGGGAGTGTCGGCGGCCCGGGCCTGAGCGAGGGCCTCCCTGAGGTCCCGTACGGTCTTCGCGCGCAGCACGCGCATGCCGAGGCTGGCCGCGTTGGCGGCGAGGTCCACCGGCAGCGGCGGCCCCGTGTGGGTGCCGTCCTCGGACGGGTAGCGGTAGGCGGTGCCGAACCGCTCGCCGCCGACCGACTCGGACAGCCCGCCGATGGACGCGTAGCCGTGGTTCTGGATGATCAGGACCTTGATCGCGATGCCCTCCTGCACGGCCGTCACGATCTCGGTCGGCATCATCAGATACGTGCCGTCGCCGACCAGCGCCCACACGGGCCGGTCGGGAGCGGCCAGCTTCACGCCGATCGCGGCCGGGATCTCATAGCCCATGCAGGAGTAGCCGTACTCCAGGTGGTACTGGTCGTACGAACGCGTCCGCCACAGTTTGTGCAGGTCACCGGGGAGGGAACCGGCGGCGTTGATCAGGATGTCCGACTCGTCGACCAGGGCGTCCAAGGCGCCGAGGACCTGCGGCTGGGTCGGGCGGGTGTCCGGTTCGTCCACCTCGTAGCAGGCGTCGACGCGCTGCTCCCAGCGCTCCTTGTCCTCGGTGTACTCGGTGGCGTAGGAGTCGGCGACCCGGTACGCGTGCAGGCGGAGGGCGTCGGTGAGTTCCGTCAGACCGCTGCGGGCGTCGGCGACGAGGGGGTGCCCGGCGAGCTTGTGGCCGTCGAAGGACGCGATGTTGAGGTTCAGGAACCGGACGTTCTCGCCGGCGAAGAGGGTGCCGGAGGCGGTGGTGAAGTCGGTGTACCTGGTCCCCACGCCGATCACCAGGTCGGCGGTGCGGGCGAGTTCGTCGGCCGTCGCCGTACCGGTGTGGCCGATGCCGCCGACGTCCTGGGGGTGGTCGTGGCGCAGGGAGCCCTTGCCGGCCTGGGTGGAGGCGACCGGAATGCCGGTGGTCCCGGCGAACTCGGCGAGTGCCTCCTCGGCGCGGCTGTGGTGGACGCCGCCGCCCGCGACGACCAGGGGCCTCGCCGCCGCGCGGATGATCCGTACCGCCTCGGCGAGTTCCGTCGGGTCGGCGCCGGGACGCCGTACGGTCCAGACCCGCTCGGCGAAGAACTCCTCGGGCCAGTCGTACGCCTCGGCCTGGACGTCCTGGGGCAGGGCGAGGGTGACGGCGCCGGTCTCGACGGGGTCGGTGAGCACGCGCATCGCGTTCAGGGCGGAGGGGATCAGGGCCTCCGGCCGGGTGATCCGGTCGAAGTACTTCGAGACCGGGCGCAGGCAGTCGTTGACCGACACATCGCCCGCGTACGGCACTTCGAGCTGCTGCAGGACCGGGTCGGCGGGGCGGGTCGCGAACACGTCGCCGGGCAGGAGCAGCACCGGCAGGTGGTTGATCGTCGCGAGGGCGGCGCCGGTGACCAGGTTGGTGGCGCCCGGCCCGATGGAGGTCGTGACCGCGTGGGTGGACAGCCGGTTGGACTGCCGGGCGTAGCCGACCGCGGCGTGCACCATGGCCTGTTCGTTGCGGCCCTGGTGGTACGGCATCGCGTCGGGGTGCTCCAGCAGCGCCTGGCCGATGCCGGCGACGTTGCCGTGGCCGAAGATGCCCCAGGTGGCGCCGATGAGCCGCCGCCGTACGCCGTCGCGTTCGGTGTACTGGGCGGCGAGGAAACGAACCAGCGCTTGCGCGACGGTCAGCCGGGTCGTCATCGGTAACCCTCCGTATGGTCCGGGTGGAAGCAGATCCGCCACTCCCTCGTGTCACCCGGACCGGCCATGACATTCAGGTAGTACATGTCGTGGCCGGGCTGGGCGACGGACGGGCCGTGCCATCCGTCGGGGACGAGGACGGCGTCGCCGGAGCGGACCTCCGTGAGGACGTCGGAGCCGCCCTCACGCGAGGGGAATACGCGCTGATAGCCGAAACCGTTCGGGCCGTCGATCTCGAAGTAGTAGATCTCCTCCAGCTCCGACTCCTCGCCGGGGCGGTGCTCGTCGTGCTTGTGCGGCGGGTACGAGGACCAGTTGCCGCCGGGGGTGATCACCTCGACCGCGATGAGCTTGTCGCAGTCGAAGGCGTCGGCCGAGGCGAAGTTGCGGACGTGTCGCAGGCTGGTGCCGCTGCCACGCTGCTCGACGGGAACCTCCGGCGCGGGGCCGTAGCGGGCGGGGAGTTGTCGCTCGCACTTCGCTCCTGCCAAAGCAAAGCGGCCTCCCGCGCCGGAGGCGATCTGGGCCCGGGCGTCACGGGGCGCGTACGCGAAGTCGGTGGCCGACGCGAACACGCTCCTCCTGCCCGAGAGGTGGAACTCTTCGTCTTCGACGCGCACGGTGCACGCGCCCCGCAGGGGCAGCACGATCCACTCGCTGTCCCCGGTGGTGAAGGTGTGGGTGCCGCCCGGTGCCAGCTCCACGATCCGCAGGCTGCTGTGCGTCCAGCCGGCCCGCTCGGGGTCGATGTCCAGGACGTAGTTCACACCACCGGTGGTGCCCTCGGGGACGTACAGCTCACTGGTCATGAAGCGGCCCTCACAGCAGTCCTACGGCGGTGTCCACGGCGGCGGCCACATCGCCGTCCGCCGGGTACAGCAACGAACGGCCGACCACCAGCCCGCGCACAGTGGGCAGTTGGAGGGCGCCGCGCCACTTCTCGTACGCCCCGTCCTGATCGTCGCCCACCTCCCCGCCCAGCAGTACGGCGGGCAGCGTGGAGGCCGCCATGACCTCGGCCATGTCGTCGGGGTTCGCGGTGACCGGCACCTTCAGCCAGGTGTAGGCCGAACTGCCGCCCAGGCCGGAGGCGATGGCGATCGACTTGGTGACGGCCTCGGCGGAGAGGTCGTTGCGCAGCCGGCCCGACTCGTCGCGGCGGGAGATGAACGGCTCGACGAAGACGGGGAGCCGCCGGGCGGCCATGGCGTCGACGGCCCGGGCGGTGGACTCCAGGGTGGTGAGGGAGCCCGGGTCGTCGTAGTCGATGCGCAGGAGCAGCTTGCCCGCGTCGAAGCCGAGGCGCTCGATGTCCTCGGGGCGGTGGCCGGTGAAGCGGTCGTCGAGTTCGAAGCTCGCGCCCTGGAGGCCGCCGCGGTTCATCGAGCCCAGGACGACCTTGCCTTCGAGGGCGCCGAGCAGCAGCAGGTCGTCGAGGATGTCGGCGGTGGCGAGGACGCCGTCCACGCCGGGGCGGGACAGGGCCAGGCAGAGGCGTTCGAGGAGGTCGGCGCGGTTGGCCATGGCCATGCTGCGGCCGCCGACGCCGAGGGCGCCGCGGGCCGGGTGGTCGGCGGCGACGATCATCAGCCGGCCGTTGTCGTTCAGCAGGGGCCGGCGGGAGCGGCGGGCGGCGGCCTCGGCGATCGCCTCCGGGCGGTGGCTGCGGATGCGGACGAGTTCGGAGACGTCGACGGTCACTTGACGGCCCCCGCGGTGACGGCCGCCTCGATCTCGCCCGGGGTGGGCATCGCGGAGGAGCACTCCAGGCGGGAGGCGACGATGGCCCCTGCGGCGTTGGCGTGCCGCATGGTCTTCTCCAGGTCCCAGCCGGCGAGGAGGCCGTGGACCAAGGAGCCGCCGAAGGCGTCGCCGGCGCCCAGGCCGTTCAGGACGTTCACGGGCAGCGGCGGGACCTCGGCGCTCTCGCCCTCGCGGTTGACGGCCAAGACGCCCTTGGGGCCCTGTTTGACGACGGCGAGCTCCACGCCCGCGTCGAGGAGGGCGCGGGCGGCTGCGTGGGGTTCGCGCACGCCGGTGGCGACCTCCACCTCGTCGAGGTTGCCGACCGCGACGGTGGTGTGGCGCAGGGCCTCCTGGTAGAAGGGGCGGGCCGCGTCGGGGTCCGACCAGAACATCGGGCGCCAGTCGAGGTCGAAGACCGTCGTGCCGGACTTGGCGCGGTGGGCGAGGGCCGCGAGGGTCGCCGTGCGGCTCGGTTCCTCGCTCAGGCCCGTGCCGGTGACCCAGAAGACGCGGGCGTCGCGGATGGCGTCGAGGTCGAGCTCATGGGCGTCGATCTCCAGGTCGGGGGCCTTGGGCCGACGGTAGAAGTACAGCGGGAAGTCGTCCGGCGGGAAGACCTCGCAGAAGGTGACCGGGGTGGGCAGGCCGGGGACCGGGGTGACCCAGCGGTCGTCCACGCCGAAGTCCTTCAGGGCCTCGTGGAGGTAGGTGCCGAAGGGGTCGTCGCCGGTGCGCGTGATCACCGCGGTCCGCCGTCCCAGGCGGGCCGCGGCGACCGCGACGTTCGTCGCCGAGCCGCCGAGGAACTTGCCGAAGGACGTGACCTGCGGCAGCGGGACGCCCGTCTGGAGCGGATACAGATCCACTCCGATCCGCCCCATGGTGATCAGGTCGTACGCCATCGGATACCCCTCGGTGTCGGCTCTCCCCGGTTTTGTAGTCCCCTTCCCGAAGCCCTGTCAATGTTTTGTCCGGACATTCGGACCAGATCATGACAGCGCTTTCCGCGTCCTGGTCCGGGTCTCACGGTTTCGTGGTGTTCAGGCCTCGGTGTCGGTCCGCCTTTCCGGACGGCTGCCGCGCGGCAGGGTGACGGTCATGTCAGAGAGGTCCTCTCACTCGGCCAGGGCGCGGCGCAGCACCGCGCCGATCTCGGCGATCTGCCGCTGCGAGACGTCGGCGGAGAGGATCGCCTGCGAGCCGTGGAAGGTGCCGGGCCACTGGTGCAGTTCGACCGAGCCGCCGGCCTGGAGCAGGCGCAGCGCGTAGTCGATGTCCTCGTCGCGGTTCGGGCACAGCTCCGCGGTCGCGATGTAGGCGGGCGGCAGGCCCGCCAGGTCGACGGCCCGCGCCGGGGCGGCGTACGGCGAAGCGGGCTGGGAACCCAGGTAGTGCCGCCATGTCGCGGCGACCTTGTCGCGGTTCATCCAGGGCGTCTCGGTGAAGTTCCGCTGCGACCACGTCTCCTGCCGGTCGTCGAGCCCGGGCTGGCTGAGCAGTTGGAAGCGGATCCGTGGCCCTTGCTCGTCCCGTGCCCGCAGGGCGAGCGCGGCCGCGAGGTTCCCGCCGGCACTGTGCCCTCCGACCGCGATCCGCTCCGGATCGATGCCGAGTTCGGACGCGTGCTCGGCCGCCCAGGCCAGCACGGCGTACGCGTCGTCGAGGGCGGCCGGATACGGGTGCTCGGGGGCCAGGCGATAGCCCACCGAGACGACCATCACCCCGGAGCCCTCGGCGAGCCGGGCGGCCCACGGGTGCTCGGTGTCCACATCGCCCATCACGAATCCGCCGCCGTGCATCCAGACGAGGGCGCCCTGTGCCTGCTGCGGACGGTAGACACGAACGGGTACGTCCGGGCCGGCCGGAACCATACGGTCCTCGACCTCCATACCGGAGGTGTCGGGTGCCGGCACCGCGGTGGCCAGTTCGGCGAAGTTCTTGCGCTCGACGACCGGGTCGGTCAGGTCGGCGCGGGGGAACAACGGGATGAATGCCTCGAGTTCAGGGTCCATACCGGTCATCCTGACCGTCCACCGACCCCCGGGACATCCGCCAACTGTCGCTCATCCGGCCCCCGTTGCGCGCCGATCGGCGCCTATCCTCGGGCCATGGAGGCACTGGCCGTACGACTGTCACAGCTGGACGCGCAGGTCGAAGGCGCGATACGCGTCGTCATGTTCTACGACACCCTGATGCGCCGACGCGTGGACCTCCCGGCGCTGGCCCGGGCCTCGGCGGGCCTGGCCGAGTGTGCGGCCGGGATCCGGCTGCACGGCACGGGGCGGGCCATCCGCGTCTCGCCCGACGGCCGGGACGTGTCCGCCCCGCCCGCGGCCGCTTCCACGACGGTGCCGATCACCCTCGACGAGGAGGAGATCGGCACGGTGTGGCTGGAGCGGCCCGGCACTCCCCTGCCGCTCGACGACGTGCTGCTGGACCGGCTCGCCCTCGCCGCCGCGGCGGTCGTCGAGCGATACGGACCGGCCCGCACCACCATGGCCGACCCCGCCCTCGTGGAACTGGCCGTCAGCTCCGACTGCGACGAGGCGGGCAGAGCCCGGGCGTTACGGCTCCTGGGTTTCGCCGCCGACCTGCCGGTCTGCGTCGTCGCCGTACGGTCGCGGCTTCCGCTCGACCGGATCGGCGGCCTGCTCTGCCCGTCCCGCCCGGTGAAGGCGGCGCCCCTCGCCGATGTGGGCGTCATCCTGGCCACCACGGTGGACCGGGCCCGGTTCCCGGCCGGCGTCCGCGCGGGCATCGGCGCCGCCGAGAGCCCCGACCGGTCCTGGGAGCAGGCCCGCACCGCCCTCCGCTTCACCACACCCCGCCGGCCTGTCGTCGACCACGACAGCCTGGGGGCGCTCGCCCTGCTCGCCCGAGTGCCCCCGGACACCGCGCGGGGCAACGTCGACGTGGCCGCGATCGCCCGTGTCGCCGACACCCCGGAAGACCTGGAGACCCTGGACGCCTACTGCGCCACCGGATCCCTGCGCCGGGCCGCCGACCTGCTCCATCTGCACCACAGCAGCGTCGCCCGCCGGCTCGAACAGATCGGAAAGTCCCTGGGTTTTGAACTCACCGAGCCCGCAGGTCTGTTGCGCGCCGGGCTCGCCCTTACGACGTGGCGGCTGCTGGACGGTCTTGACGGCTAGGTCACGTCCGAGACGGTCCGCAAGGGCGCCTTTGCCCCGGCTGTGTCACAAACGCCCGCTTCCTGTCACACGTGTCGCAAGGGCGCGGGCCTTCCGTCACATCTGGCACACAGGCCCTGCCCGCTGTCGCCGGGTGTCGTTGGACTCGGCGCAGGCTTTGTTGATCGCCAGCGCGACGCCCGGCTCCCCCGGACGGCCCTCCCGCCGTCCCCGTGGCTCGCGCGGGGAGGTGCACGTCATGACCGACCGAAAGCTCTGGTCCTACAAGGAGATCGCGGCACACATCAAGGTGCAGCCGGACACCGTGCGGTCCTATCGCAAGCACGGCCTGCTGCCGCCGCCCGACCATGTCGAGAGCGGCAAGCCCTACTGGTACGCCGACACGGTCCGGGCCTGGGTCGCCTCCAGGCCCGGCAACCGCGGGCGAAGAGACGACTGACCTCTCGCGCCGGTCCCGTGCCCCACCGTCGAGTGGGGCACGGTCTTCTGTTCTCCTCTCACGCCCGGGGGCGTCAGGTCCACGGCTCGATGACCGTGGCCCCCGCTCCCGGCGCCGTCCCCATCGCCGCCAGCGCGGCCGGGACCTCGTCCAGCGTGATCGTGGACGTCACCAGCAGGTCGGGGCGCAGCACACCGCCGCGGACCAGCTCCAGCATCGGCGGGTAGCCGTGCGCGGCCATGCCGTGGCTGCCGAGGAGTTCGAGCTCCAGGGCGATCGCGCGGGCCATCGGGACGGGTGTCGTGCCGGTCGGAGAGGGCAGCAGACCGACCTGGACGTGCCGGCCGCGGCGGCGCAGGCCGTTCACGGAGGCGGCGCAGGTGGCGGGTGAGCCGAGGGCGTCGAGCGAGAGGTGGGCGCCGCCGCCGGTCAGGTCGCGGACCGCCGCCGCGGTGTCAGGCACCGCTGTCGCGTCCAGGCACTGCGCGGCCCCGAACCTCCGCGCCAGGTCCAGCGCTCGGGCCGATACGTCGACGGCCACGACCCGCGCTCCCGAGGCCGCCGCGATCATCACCGCCGAGAGCCCGACCCCGCCGCAGCCGTGCACCGCGACCCACTCCCCCGCCGCGACCCGGCCCTGCCGCACCACCGCCCGGTACGCCGTGGCGAACCGGCAGCCGAGGGAGGCCGCCGTCGCGAAGGAGAGCTCCCCGGGGAGCGCCACGAGGTTCACGTCGGCGTGATCCAGCGCCACGTACTGGGCGAAGGAGCCCCAGTGCGTGAAGCCGGGCTGGGTCTGGCGCTCGCACACCTGGTGGTCGCCCGCCGCACAGGACGGGCAGGTGCCGCAGGCGCAGATGAACGGCACGGTGACCCGGTCGCCGGGCCGCCATCCGGTCACCCGGGCGCCCACCGCCTCGACGACACCGGCGAGTTCATGCCCGGGCACATGCGGCAGGGCGATGTCCGGGTCGTGGCCCTGCCAGCCATGCCAGTCGCTGCGGCACAGCCCGGTGGCCTCGACCCGCACGACGACCCCGTGCTCCGCGGGCTCCGGATCCGCGACCTCCCGGACCTCGGCCGTCTCCCCGTACCGCTCGAACACCACGGCCCGCATGGCCCACCCGCCTTTCGCTCACGTCCGGTTCGCGCATGTCCGGGATCCCGGAGTACCCCTACCTTCCCGGGCGATCAAGCATGCGACGCTCCGACCTTGTCTCTGGCCTCCTCCGTCTCCTTCACCGGTCCCGGTTCGCCCTCGCTCAGGCCGAAGCGCTGGTGGAAGCGGCGCAGCGGGCCCGGGGCCCACCAGGTGGCGCGGCCCGTGAGGCGCATGACCGCGGGGACCAGGAGGCTGCGGACGATCATCGCGTCCATCAGGACCGCCAGCGCGATCCCCAGGCCGAGCATCTTGGTGTTGGTCACCCGGGAGGTGCCGATCGCGACCATGACCACGGCCAGGATGACCGCCGCCGCGGTGATCAGCCCGCCCGTGCGCGCCAGGCCGTGCCTCACGGCCTGGTCGTGGTCGCCGGTGTGGTCGTACTCCTCCTTGATGCGGGAGAGCAGGAACACCCCGTAGTCCATGGACAGGCCGAAGGCCACACAGAACATCAGGACCGGCAGGGTCGTCTCTATGGATCCGGGACTGGTGAAGCCGAGCAGGCCGGACAGATGGCCGTCCTGGAAGACCCAGACGACCGCGCCGAACATGGCCGTCAGGCTGAGCGCGTTGAGCACGACCGCCTGGATCGGTATCAGCACGCTGCCCGTCAGGAGGAAGACCAGGAGCAGGGTGACGATCGTGATGAAGACGGCCGCGAGCGGCAGGCGCTCCCCTATGGCGTCCTTGGAGTCGACCAGGACGGCCGCCATGCCGGTCACCTCGGTGTCGAAGGGGGCCCGGAGCTCGCGCAGTTCACCGACCAGGCGCTGGGCCGGATCGTCGACCGCCTCGCCCTTCGGCAGCACCGTGAAGTACGCCGAGTCGCCCTTCACCAGCGGCCCGTCGACCCGCTGCACATCGGGCAGTTCGGCGATCCGCTCCTTGTAGGCGCCGTACTGCGCCTCGGTCGCGCGGCCCTGGGCGAGCACTTCGAGGCCGCCGTCGGGGCTGCCGGGGAAGCCGTCCCGGATGTGCTGCTGCACGACATGGGACTCGGAGGTCGAGGGGAGCTGGCGGTCGTCGGCGGTGCCGAACCTCACGCCCAGGAAGGGCAGTCCGAGCAGGACGAGGACGGCTGTGGTGCCCAGGGCGAAGAAGGGGGCGCGGCGCATGACGAGCGTCGCCGTACGCGCCCACGTTCTGCCTTCTTCCCCGGTGGGCTGCGGCCGGTCTCCGCGCCGGAACACGCTACGCAGGTCCAGGGCGTTGACCCGGTGCCCGAGCAGCATCAGCGCCGCCGGGAGCAGGATCAGCGCGGCCGCCGCGGCCAGCAGCACCACGGCGATCCCGGCGTAGGCGAAGGACCGCAGGAAGTACTGCGGGAAGACCAGCATCGCGGCCAGGGACACCGCGACCGTGAGGGCGGAGAACAGCACCGTGCGGCCGGCGGTGCGCAGGGTCGTGCCGATCGCCGTCAAGGGCTCGGCGCCCGTGGACAGTTCCTCCCGGAAGCGGCGGACGATGAACAGCGCGTAGTCGACGGCGAGGCCGAGGCCGAGGGCCGTGGTGAGGTTGATCGCGAACACGGACACGTCGGTGAGCTCGGTGAGACCGCGCAGGATCGCGTTGGTCCCGAGGATGGCGACGATGCCGATGCCGAGCGGCAGCAGGGCCGCGACCGCGCTGCCGAAGACCATCACCAGCAGCACGAGCGTCACCGGCAGGGCGATGAGCTCGGCCCGGGTCAGGTCCTCCTGGATGATCGTCTGCATCTCGTGCCGTACGGCGACCGGGCCGCCGACGGTGACCTCCACCGGGCCCCGCACGCCGCGGTAGTGG
Source organism: Streptomyces sp. NPDC056948 (assembly GCF_042674225.1). Taxonomy (NCBI): domain Bacteria; kingdom Bacillati; phylum Actinomycetota; class Actinomycetes; order Kitasatosporales; family Streptomycetaceae; genus Streptomyces; species Streptomyces sp. NPDC056948. Next base: position 681 of record NZ_JBHUQX010000284.1, on the reverse strand, counting down.
GGCGCGATGCGCTCCAGGGTCTCGGCGGCGGTCTTCTCGTCGCCGGTGATGCGGGCGGCTATCAGCGCCGCGTGACCGTCCTCGGCGCGCAGGGCCGGGGTGCCGGACTGCCAGTAGGAGCCGATGCCGGTGACGCCCCGCTCGCTCGCGAGTTGCCCGGCGAGACGCTCGGCCCGGGCGGCGACGGCCGGATCGTCGACCGAGGCGTCGCCCGCGTCGACCAGGAGCAGCAGGTTGGGCTGGGAGCCGGGGAACTCGCGCTCCAAGGCCTTGGTCGCACGGGTGGATTCGGCGGCCGGATCCTCCCAGCCGCCGGCGCCGAGCCGGTCGGCGACCCCGCTGCCGGCCAGCACCGCGAGCGCGGTGATCACCAGTGCCACCAGCAGGGACAGTCTGGGCCTCGCGGTCACGAAGCGGGTCCAGCCTCCGACGCGTGGTGGTGTGTTGACTTCGGTCATCGTGCGGTGTCCCCTTCACCGTGACCCGTGTCCAGGCGCAGCCGGGCAGCACGGGGCTGCCATAGACTGGCAAACACGAAAGATCGCTCGTATTTCTGGGTCCAGAATGCGAGCGACCGCTCGCGTTTGTCAATCGCGTGATGAGACCTGGGGATAACGCGTGCCCGAGAAGACCGAGAAACCCGCGACGGAGACGGCGGAGACGACGGCGGCGGCCGAGGAC
>NZ_JBHUQX010000283.1:3417-12493 GCF_042674225.1 Streptomyces sp. NPDC056948 | reverse complement strand
CCACCATGTCGGGGTGCTCCTTCAGCCACGCGGCGACGGCCTCTTCCTCATGGCCCTGACCGCGGTTCTTGATCTCGCTCTCCAAGGTGCCGAGCTCGTCCTCGGTCATCTTGAAGTTCTTGATCCACTTCGTGAGCTGCGGATACTCCTCGGGGAACTTCTCGTTGGAGATGGTGCGGATCGTGTTGCCCTCGCCGAAGGCCTTCTTGGGGTCCTTCAGCTTGGTCAGCTCGTAGTCGCTGTACGCCCAGTGCGGCGACCAGAGCGTGACGGCGATCGGCTCCTTCTTGGCGTAGGCGCGCTTCAGCTCGGCCAGCATGGCCGGGGTGGAGCCGTCGACGACCTCGTACTCCTTGTCCAGGCCGTAGCCGGGCAGCACCTTGTTCTTCAGCAGATCCATCTCGCCGGTGCCCGGCTCGATGCCGATGATCTTCCCCTTGAAGGTGCCGGACTTGCCCTTGAGGTCCTCCAGGGAGTCGACGCCCTTCACGTACGACGGTACGGCGAGCTCCAGGGAGGTCGGTTCGTACCAGGTGCCGAGGTCCTTGAGCCGGTCCTTGTTCTTGTCCCAGTAGTTCTTCTGGGCATAGGGCAGCCAGGCGTCGAAGTTGAGGTCGAGATCCCCCGAGGCCAGGCCCGTGTAGACGGGACCCACGTCCATCTGCTTCAGGTTCATCTTGTAGCCGCGCCGCTCGAGGACGTTCTTCCACAGGTAGGTGACGGCGATGTCCTCGTCCCAGGGGAACCACGCCACGTCCAGCGGCTGCTTGGCCTCGGCCGGTGTACTGCCGCCGGCGTTCTCGACCGGGGCCATCTTGTCGGCGAAGCCGGGGTTCTGCTTCAGCCAGGCGCGCACGGCATCCTGCTGATTGCCCTTGCCCGCCTTGTTGATCTCGGCTTCGAGGCTGGTGAGTTCCTTCTCGTTCATCTTGAAGTTCTTCAGCCACTTGGCGACCGTCGGGTCGTCGTCCGCGAAGCCCTTGCGGGACAGGGTGTGCACGCCGTCGCCCGCGCCCCAGGCACCCTTGGGGTCCTTGAGCTTCTTGAGGTCGTAGTCGTTGTACGCCCAGTGCGGCGACCAGAGCGTGACGACGATCGGCTTCTTCTGGGCGTAGGAGCGCTTCAGCTCGGCCAGCATCGCGGGCGTGGAGCTGTCGACGACCTTGTACTCCTTGTCCAGGCCGTACTCCTTGAGGACCTTGCTCTTCAGCAGGGCCATCTCGCCGGCGCTGGACTCGATGCCGGTGATCTTGCCGCCGAACTGGGAGGCCTTGCCCTTGAGGTCCTCCAGGGAGTCGATGCCCTTCATGTAGGAGGGCACGGACAGCTCCAGGGACGTCTTGTCGTACCAGGCGCCGAGGTCGTCGAGCTGCTTGCCGTACTTCTTCCAGTACTGGGCGTGGGTCGTGGGCAGCCAGGAGTCCGTCTGGAAGTCGACGTCGCCCTGGGAGAGGGACGTGTACAGCGGGCCCGCGTCGAACTGCTTGGCCTCGACCTCGTAGCCGCGCTGCTCCAGGACCTCCTTCCACAGGAAGGTGGAGGCGACGCCCTCGTCCCAGGGGATGTAGCCGATGCTGATCTTCTTGCCCTGGCCGACGTTCTTGCCGTCGGCCGCGGCCGTGGTGCCGGTGCTGCCGCCGAACATTCCCATGCCGCCCGCGGCGAGCGCGAGGACGACGACGCCGATCACGGCGACGGCCGGGCGGGGCCGGTAGGACCAGATCTTCAGCCCCTGGGCGGCGCGCAGCTTGGCGGCGGCGCGGCGGCCGAGCGGGGAGACCTGGGTGCCCAGGGCGCTGGTCATGCGGTCCAGGTAGATCGCGAGGATCACGATGGCCACACCGGCCTCGGAGCCCAGGCCCACGTTGAGCTGGCCGATGGCCTCGTTGACGTCGCCGCCGAGACCGCCGGTGCCGACCATGCCGGCGATCGCGGCCATCGACAGGCCGAGCATGATGACCTGGTTGACACCGGCCATGACGGTGGGCAGGGCGAGCGGGAGCTGGACGCGCAGCAGGGTGTTGCGGGGCGTGGTGCCGAACGCGTCGGCTGCCTCGACCAGTTCCTTGTCGACCTGCCGGATGCCCAGCTCGGTCATGCGCACGCCCGGTGCGAGCGCGAAGATCAGCGTGGCGACGATGCCGGCGGGGGCGCCGGTGCCGAAGAACAGGATCGCCGGGATGAGGTAGATCATCGCGGGCAGCGTCTGCATGAAGTCCAGGACGGGCCGGACCAGACCGCTGACGCGGTCCGAGCGCGCCGCCCAGATGCCGACGGGTATGGAGATCACGAGCGCGATGACGGTCGCCACGAGGACGAGCGCCAGGGTGATCATCGCGTTCTCCCACAGTTCGAGGGAGTCGATGAACGCGAATCCGGCGAATGTGAGGACACCGGCGAGCGTGCCGCGCAGCCAGAAGGCGACCACGGCGAAGATGCCCGCGAGAAGGAGCGGTTCGGGGGCCTGGAGGACGGCGTTGATGCCGTCGTAGAGGCCGAGGAAGACGGTCTTGCAGAAGTCGAAGAGCCACGCCATGTGGGTGGTGAGCCAGTCGACCGCGTTGTTGACCCAGCTACCGAGCTCGATCCTAGGCACGGGCGGTCACCTTCTCTCCGCCCTTGTCCTGCGGGGAGTCGCAGGGCTGCGGGGTGGCGTCCCGCTCGTCGCCGAGGAAGCCGATCAGGCGCTGCCGGGGGACGACGCCGATCTGCTTGTTGTCCTTGTCCACGACCGAGACGGGGTGGGAGAGCCGGGCGCTGATCGCGCACAGCTCCGTGAACGGGGTGTCGGCCGTGGCGGTCCGGCACTGGCAGCCGGGGTCGTCGGCGGTGACCGAGGCGTCCATGAGCTCGCCCGCGGTCAGCACGCGGGAGCGGTCGACGTCCTGGGTGAAGGAGGCGACGTAGTCGTTCTCCGGCCGCAGCAGGATGTCCTGGGCGGTGCCGATCTGGACGATCCGGCCGTCGCGCATGACGGCGATGCGATCGCCCAGGCGCATGGCCTCGTTCAGGTCGTGGGTGATGAAGACGATCGTCTTCTTGAGCTTCTGCTGGAGCTCCAGGAGCTGGTCCTGCATGTCACGGCGGATCAGCGGGTCCAGGGCGCTGAAGGACTCGTCCATCAGCAGCAGGTCGGCGTCGGTGGCGAGCGCGCGGGCGAGACCGACGCGCTGCTGCATGCCGCCGGACAGCTCGTCGGGCCAGGACTTCTCCCAGCCGGCCAGGCCGCACAGGGCGAGCGCCTCGTCGGCGCGGCGTACGCGCTCGGCGCGGGGCACGCCCTGCACTTCCAGACCGTAGGCGGCGTTCTCGCGCACGCTGCGGTGCGGGAAGAGCGCGAAGTGCTGGAACACCATGCTGATCTTGCGGGAACGGACCTTGCGCAGCTCGCGGTCGCCGAGCGTGGTCAGGTCCTGGTCCTCGAAGCGGACGTGCCCGGCGGTCGGCTCGAGCAGGCCGTTCAGCATGCGCAACAGGGTGGACTTGCCGGATCCGGACAGACCCATGACGACGAAGATCTGGCCGGGTTCCACGGTGAAGGACGCGTCGATCACGGCGGCGGTCGTGCCCTCGGCGCGAAGTTCCTCCCGGTCGGCTCCGTCGCGAAGCCGCTCGACCGCTCGGTCCGGTCTTCTGCCGAACACTTTGTACAGGCTCTCTGCCTGAAGCCTCGCTGACACGTGCACCTCAATCTCGACGGCAATAGAACAGAGCGAGGACAGGGCCGCAAACAGTTGAAATGCGCAACCAGCCTCGCTCTGGGGCGGCGCCTCCCCTCGATCCGGAAAGCCAAACCCACAAGTGGGGCGCTTCACACAAGACGCACACACGACAACGCGCTGCGCAGCGGCGAGTGGCTGTCAGTGGCGTACGGCATGATGCGTGGCGTGACCGGACGACTGATGCTCCTCGACACCGCCTCCCTGTACTTCCGCGCCTACTTCGGCGTCCCGGACTCGGTCAGGGCCCCGGACGGCACGCCGGTGAACGCCGTGCGCGGACTGCTCGACTTCATCGACCGCCTGGTCAAGGACCACCGGCCCGACCAGCTCGTGGCCTGCATGGACGCCGACTGGCGGCCGCACTGGCGGGTGGAGCTGATCCCCTCGTACAAGGCGCACCGCGTCGCCGAGGAGCGCGCGGCCGGCCCGGACGAGGAGGAGGTGCCCGACACGCTGTCGCCGCAGGTGCCGGTCATCGAGGCGGTGCTGGACGCGGTGGGCATCGCGCGCGTGGGCGTCGCGGGGTACGAGGCGGACGACGTGATCGGCACGTTCACCGGGCGGGCCGAGGGCCCGGTCGACATCGTCACGGGCGACCGGGACCTGTACCAGCTCGTGGACGACGCGCGCGGGGTGCGCGTGCTGTACCCGCTCAAGGGCGTGGGGACGCTCCAGCTCACCGATGAGGCATGGCTCCGTGGGAAGTATGGGGTCGACGGGAGCGGGTACGCGGATCTGGCCCTGCTGCGCGGCGACCCCAGCGACGGCCTGCCGGGCGTGCCGGGCATCGGAGAGAAGACGGCCGCCAAGCTGCTGGCCGAGTACGGGGACCTGGCCGGGATCATGGCGGCGGTCGAGGACCGGCGGTCGAAGCTCACGCCGACGCAGCGCAGGCGACTGGACGAGTCGCGCCCCTATCTCGCGGTCGCGCCGAAGGTGGTCCGGGTCGCGGACGACGTGCCGCTGCCGGATGTCACCACGGCGCTGCCCCGGTCCCCGCGCGACCCGGCGGAGCTTCGGACACTGGCGGCCCGCTGGGGACTGGGCGGCTCACTGGAGCGTCTTCTGACCACACTGGAGGTGTGACGGAGGCGGGCCGACGGCCTTCCGACAGCTCTCCGACGGCCTTGCGACGGCCTTCCGGAGGGCGAAGGTGTTCATGAACCTCTCATTCGGGAGGTGTTAAGTGGGGGCGAGGTGCTAACTTAGGTAAGCCTAACTATGCGAGACAGGGAGGTCCTCATGGCAGAGCGACCCGGACGCCAGCCGCGCAAGCCGCACTCCGCTCAGGTCGTCCGCACCGAGCGGCTGACTCCGCACATGCAGCGTGTGGTGCTCGGCGGCGAGGGCCTCGCCGACTTCGCGGCGGGCGCGTGCACCGACCACTATGTGAAGCTGCTGTTCCCGCCCGAGGGCGTGACCTATCCGGAACCCTTCGACATGCAGCGCATCCGCGACGAGGTCCCCCGCGAACAGTGGCCGGTGACCCGGACGTACACGGTGCGCCAGTGGGACGCCGAACACCGCGAGCTGACCCTGGACTTCGTCGTCCACGGCGACGAGGGCCTGGCCGGCCCCTGGGCGGCCCGCGTCCAGCCGGGCGAGACCGTGCGCTTCATGGGACCGGGCGGGGCGTACGCGCCCGACACCGACGCCGACTGGCATCTGCTCGTCGGTGACGAGAGCGCGCTGCCCGCGATCGCCTGCGCCCTGGAGGCCCTGCCGCGCGGCGCCAAGGCATACGCCTTCGTGGAGATTTCCGGCCCCGAGGAAGAGCAGAAGGTCGACTCGGACGTGGAGGTCGTCTGGCTGCACCGCGGCGACCGGCCCCTCGGCGAGGCGCTGGTCGAGGCGGTACGGAGCCTGGAGTTCCCCGAGGGCCGGGTGCACGCCTTCGTCCACGGCGAGGCGCACTTCGTGAAGGAGCTGCGCCATCTGCTCCGGGTCGAGCGCGACGTCGCGCGCGAGGACCAGTCGATCTCCGGCTACTGGCGACGCGGCCACAACGAGGACGGCTGGCAGGCCTCGAAGCGGGACTGGAACGCACGCATCGAAGCGGAACAGGAGAACAGCCCGGCCGCCTGAGCGACGCGAACGCGACGACTTGCCGCGACGCGCCCTCAGTCGCCCCGCACCCGCGCGTGCAGATGCATGTCGTGCCAGCCGTCCGTGTGCAGGGCGGCGCTGCGCTTCGTGCCCTCGAGGGTGAAGCCCGTCCTGGTGGCGACGTGGCAGGACGCCTCGTTGCGTACGGCGTGCAGGAGTTCGAGGCGGTGGAAGCCGGTCTCGTCGAGGGCCCAGCGGGTCAGTGCGGTCGTGGCACGCACCGCGATGCCCCGGCCCCGCGCCGCCGGAACGGTCCAGTACGCCACCTCCGCCACACCGTCGTCGAGCCGTATCTCGCGCAGCGCGACCCGCCCCCGCAGCGAGCCGGAGTCCGCGTCGGTGACGGCCCACTGCGCCTCCCGCTCCTCCTCCCACGCCCGGTGCCAGTCACCGATCCAGCCGGCGACCTCCTCCTCGGAGTCGGCGGCCCGGGCGTGCCACTGGTGCATCACGGGATCCTGGAAGACCTCGTACACCGCGGGCGCGTCTGAGGCCCGCCAGGGACGCAGGAGGAGTCCGTCGTCGGTGGCGAGGGTGGGCTGCGGGCGGCGGGCGAGACTTCCGGCGGTCAGGACCGGGCTGGTGAGGAACGGCATGCCCCGCATCCTGGCAAGGACACGAGGGGCGGTCCCAGTGGTTTTCCGCCCGGCGCGCCGGGCCTCGTACGCTGGGCCGCGATGAGACGCAAACCCCGCATCCCGCCCTCTCCCCTGCCGCAGCGCCACGGCGTGGATCCGGTGCGGGTGCGGCTGCCCGTCGCGGGGTCGTGGGCCACGGTGCGTCAGTACTTGGTGGAGCGGCTCAGCGGGGCGGGTGCCGGAGTCGTCGACGGGATGTTCGACGCGGGGCGGATCGTCGGGGCGGACGGACGGGCCGTGGCGGCGGACGCGCCGTACGTGCCGGGGATGTTCGTGTGGTTCCACCGGGAGCTGCCCGAGGAGGTGCCGGTGCCCTTCCCGCTGGAGGTCGTGCACCGGGACGAGCACATCGTCGTCGTGGACAAACCCCACTTCCTGGCCACCACCCCGCGCGGCAGCCATGTCATCGAGACCGCGCTGGCCAGGCTGCGCCGGGAGCTGGACATCCCCGCGCTCGGCGCCGCACACCGCCTGGACCGGCTCACCGCGGGACTCCTGCTGTTCACCGTGCGCCCCGAGGAGCGCGGCGCGTACCAGACGCTGTTCAGTGACCGCCGGGTCCACAAGGAGTACGAAGCCGTCGCCCCGTACGACCCCGCCCTCACCCTGCCCCGGACCGTGCGCAGCCGGATCGTGAAGGAGCGCGGGGTGCTCGCCGCCCGAGAGGTGGCGGGCGAGCCGAACGCCGTGAGCCGTGTCGAACTCGTCGAGCACCGCCCGGAAGGAGCCGGGGAACTCGCCCGGTACCGGCTGGTGCCCGGCACCGGGCAGACGCACCAACTGCGGGTGCACATGACCGCGCTGGGCGTGCCGATCCTCGGCGACCCGCTCTACCCGGAGGTGACCGGCCCCGTACCGGCCGGTGACTTCCGGCGCCCGCTCCAACTGCTGGCACGGGCCCTGGAGTTCACCGATCCGGTCACGGGCGAGGAGCACCGGTTCCGCAGCGGCCGGGAGCTCGCGGCATGGACGTCGTACGACCGGTGGGCCGCCGGGACGTACGACGGCCCGTCAGCCGCTCAGTAGCCGCGCCACCAGCTCAGGAAACGCTGCCAGGCGCCCTTGCGGCGGGCCGGTTCCTGAGCCGGCGGCTGGACCTGCGGGTACACAGGGGCCGGCTGAGGCTGCGCCGGGGCCGGCTGCGGCTGCGTGGCGGCCGGTGCGGGCTGCGGCTGCGGGCTGCCGATCTGCCAGTCGGAACGCTGCGCGGGGACCTGCTTGTGGTTCGGCGGCTCCGTCACGTCCTGCGGCGGCTTGGGCGAGAACTGCACCGGCATCTCCACCAGGTGCCGGGAGGCGATGGACGCCGTCCAGCGCAGCTCCTCCTCGTCGCAGTCGAGTTCGACGTCGGGCAGCCGCATCAGCAGCGCGTCGACGCCGACATCGGCGATGGAGCGGCCGATGTCCTGGCCGGGGCACTCGTGCGGGCCGCCGCCGAACGCGAGGTGGGAGCGGTTGCCCTGCATGCTGGCGGACAGATCGGGCCGTACCCGCGGGTCGACGTTGGCCGGGGCCGGGGCGAAGAGCAGTCCGTCGCCCCGGCGGATGCGCTGACCGCCCAGCTCGGTCTCCTGCTTGGCGAAGTAGGCGAAGACCGTGCTGAACGGCGGCTCGTTCCACAGGGACTGCTCCACCGCCTCAGGCACCGTCATCTGGCCGCCGTTGAGCTGGGCACGGAAGCGCGGGTCGATCAGCACCGTGAGCAGCACGTTGGAGAGCAGGTTGGTGGTGGCCTCGTAGGCGGCGAAGAGCACCAGGCGCAGGTGCTCCCTGACCTCGTCGTCGGTCAGCCGGGCCGGGTGGGTGATCAGATAGCTGGCGAAGTCCTCCTCCGGCTGGGCGCGGCGCCGGGCGGTGAGCCGGCTCAGGACGTCCATGACGTAGGAGTGGCTGGCGATCGCGGTCTCGGTGCCCTTGAGCGCGTCGCGGGCGGCCTCGACGAGACGGTCGTCGTACTCGTCGGCCATGCCGAGGATCTCGCACATCACGGCCATCGGCAGGTGCTCGGTGAACTGGCCGACGAGGTCGGCCTCGCCCGCCTCGCAGAAGCGGTTGACGATGGCCTGCGTGCTGCGGTTGATGTAGCGGCGCAGGCTGCGGAAGTCGATGGTCGAGATGGCGCCCATGACCGCGCCACGCAGCCGCTTGTGCTCGTCGCCCTCGGCGTGCGAGGCGATGGGCTGCCAGGCGATGTGCGGCATCAGCGGGTGGTCGGGCTTGACCAGGCCGTCCCGGAGCGGGGTCCAGATACGGCTGTCCCGGCAGAACTGCGAGGGCGAGCGCACCATGTGCAGATTCTCGGCATGGCCGAGGACGACCCAGATCGGTACGTCGTCGTGGAGCAGCACGGGCGCCACGGGGCCGTGGTCCTTCCGCAGTTGCTCGTACAGCGCTCCCAGGTCCTCCGACTCGTGCAGCCGGTGCAGTCCGCCGGGCCCGAGGCCGTGTGCGGGGCAGCCGGGGGGCGGGTCGAGCCGGGGGGCGTCCGTATCGGTCGAGGCGTGGGATTCAGGCGTCACAGTGGTCGCTCCGAAACTGAAGTGGATCCAGGTGTCTGGTGGGGGAATTGCGGGGTGGGGCAGGGTGGGTGATCAGGTGAGCGAGCCCGTC
>NZ_JBHUQX010000283.1:0-3407 GCF_042674225.1 Streptomyces sp. NPDC056948 | reverse complement strand
GGCGGGGGGGGGCGTCCGATTGGTCGGCGGTGTGTTATTCGGGCCAAACTGTGGCCCCCCCAAATCTTTTGGGCAACCTGTTGTGTGGGGGGGTATTGGGGGGGGGGGCCGGGGGGGGTGATCAGGTGAGCGAGCCCGTCATGGCGAGCGAGTGCAGGAAGCGCATGAGGGTCATCAGGACGTCACGGCTGGAGGCCCGGCGGCGTACGTCGCACTCCATGATCGGGATGTCCGGGGCGAGGTCGAGGGCCGTGCGCAGCTCCTCGAGGGCGTAACGGGGCGCGTCCGGGAAGGAGTTGACCGCCACCACGAACGGCACGCCGCGCTCCTCCAGGCGCCCCATGACATCGAAGCTGACCTCCAGCCGACGGGTGTCGACCAGCACCACCGCGCCGAGCGCGCCCTCGAACAGGCCGTTCCACAGGAACCAGAAGCGCTGCTGGCCGGGTGTGCCGAAGAGGTACAGCACGAGCTGGTCGGTGATGCTGATGCGGCCGAAGTCCATGGCGACGGTGGTGGCCGTCTTGGACGCGGAGCCGAAGTTGTCGTCGACACCGATGCCGGCCTGCGTCATGGTCTCCTCGGTGGTCAGCGGTGTGATCTCGCTGACCGAGCCGACCATGGTCGTCTTGCCGACGCCGAAGCCACCCACGATCACGATCTTGGCCGCGGACTGTGCCGTGTGGGGCAACTGGTCCTCGGCCCGGGGGCCCGGGATGGTGTCAGAGCCTTTGAAGTCCATTCATCACCGCTTCGAGGAGGGAACGGTCGGTGCGTGACTGGCGGACGATCGGGGCGCGCGCCTGCACCAGGTCCGCCGTCAGCAGCTCGGTGAGCAGCACGCCCATCGCGCTGAACGGCAGGTGGAGGTAGGCCGAGAGCTCGGCCACGGACAGGGGGGCGGCGCAGAGCCGGAGCAGCGCCGCCTGCTCGGGGGAGGCGGAAGGCGGCGGGTCTTCGGCACGCGCCACGATTAACGTCACCAGGTCGAGCTCGGCCCGTTCACCGTCCGGGCCGGCCACCACGTACATCCGCTCCGGGTTTCTGACCTTGCCCTCGCCCTCCTGGGGCGGGGGCGATTCCGGGGTGGGGTCGCGCCTCTGGCGTTGCGGAGGCGTCATACGATCTGCCCGTTACGCCGGGGCGGAGTGGTCAGATGGCCGCCGATCCGGACGATGAGGTCACGCATCATCGCGCTCATCCGGCCGGGTTCGCACCGCACGTCGGAGAGCACCGCGAGGAAGGCGTTGGCGCCGGCGTTCATCAGGTAGAAGTAGCCGCGGTCGATCTCGATCATGACGAGCTTCATCTCGCCGTCGCCCACGGTGAGTTCCTGGCAGATGCTGCCCGCGAGGGACTGCAGGCCGGCGCAGGCCGCGGCGACCCGGTCGGCCGCGTCGGGCTCACCGCCGTAGCGGGCGATGCGCAGACCGTCGGCCGAGAGCACCACGATCATCTCGATGCCCGGCACACCGCTGGCGAGCTCCTTGAGCATCCAGTCGAAGTTGCCTCGCTGCTGGATCACTTGAGGTCCCCCTCGTCATCGGCCTCGGAGCGGGCCGGGTCGTTGATCAGGTGCAGATACTTGGTCGGGTTCCGCAGGAAGTCCGTCGGGTGCGTGCCGGGTTCGATGCCTTGCTTGAGTCCCTCCCAGAAGGCCTCGAGGCCCTTGCCGGGGGCGTCGGGCGCCGACATGTCGCGCAGGGGCTTGGACTCGGGCTCCGCTGCCGCCGCCCAGGGGTTGTACTCGCCCCGCTCCGCGGCCTCCCGGTCGGCCTTCTCGTTGGCGGCCTGCTGGGCGAGTCGCTCGGAGAGCGGCATCTTCACCCGGCTGCGGCGCTGCGGCAGACCGTTCGTCGTCCACTCGGTGACCTCGGGGACGTCGTCGTCCTCCATGGAGACCGTCTCGGGGATGCGCGGGCTGGTGGGACGGCGCCTCTTGGGCGCGCGCTTGGGGCCTTCGGGAATGCCGACCGTCATGGGGGCGCCGGTGGCGCCGATGCCGTGGGCGAGTCCGACACCGGGCTCGTGGGTGATCATCTCGCTCGGCACGATGAGGATGGCGCGGACGCCGCCGTACGCCGAGGCCCGCAGCGACACCTGCATGTTGTACGCCGTGCAGAGGCGGCCGACGACGGCCAGGCCCAGGCGCGGGTGCTCACCGATGTCCTGGAGGTCGACGCCTGCCTTGGCGGCCTCCAGCATGCCCTCGATCCGGGCCCGTGCCTCCTCGTTGAGGTTGACACCGCCGTCCTCGATCTCGATGCAGACGCCGGTCTGCACCTCGGTGGCGGTGACGTGCACCTTGGTCTGCGGCGGCGAGTAGCGCGTGGCGTTGTCGAGGAGTTCGGCCGCGGCGTGGATGACGGGCTCGACGTAGATGCCCTTGACGCTGACCTTGGCGATGGAGGAGAGCTGGATGCGCCGGTACTCCAGGATGCGGGACATGGCGCCGCGCAGCGTGCTGTACAGGGACACCGGCTCGGGCCACTGCCGGCCGGGGCGGCCGCCGCCGAGGACGGAGACGGAGTCGGCGAGGCGGCCGATCAGGGCGTTGCCGTGGTCGATGCGCAGCAGGTCGTCGAAGACCTCGGGGTTGCGTCCGTGGTCCTCCTCCATCTCCCGGAGTTCCTCGGCCTGCTGGTGCGCGATCGCCTGGACGCGGCGGGCGACCGTGACGAAGGAGCGAGCGGCGGCATCACGCATGGTCACTTCGTGGTCGACGATCCTGAGCACCGTCAGGAGCGTCTCGACCTCCGGCTCGGGGAGGTCGCGGTACGCGGGGTCGGCCAGGCCGAGCTTGCGAATCACCTCCCTGGGGGATTCTCCGGTGCGCAGCAGGTCGAGGGCGGCAGGGACGATCTCCCTCGAGAAGCGGACCAACTCGTGCTCGTGGCCGGCGATCCGCTGTTCCAGATACGCGCTGTGGCGGGCGTGCTCGGCACGCTGGTTCCGCAGGGCACGGCCGCGGCGGACCGCCTCGGCTGCCGTCGCGATCACCAGCGCGGTGGCGATGCCACCGCACCAGCCGACGGCGAGCCGGGCCGACTCCGTCACCAGGGCGACGGCGGCTCCGGACGCCGCGGCCATCGCTATGGCCGGCAGCAACAGCACGCGCGCGTAGGGAAGTTCACGGCGAACGGGAGGGGATTGAACACTCACCATGTAGGCCTTCTGACAGGAGTCGGCTGGGGTTCCACACATTGGGGAACAAGCGCACGAATTCATCTCAAGCCGGTGCGCTGCGGGCGAGCTTAGTCCGACCGGATCATCGCCGTGTCATATTCAGCATCCGCCGGAAACCGGACGCGAAGGGATAGTACGCTCGGTCGTTTACACGCTGCGACATTGTTCGAATACTTAGCGTAGCGACGAACGGACATACGAAAGTCCCTCACCGCTACGGG
>NZ_JBHUQX010000282.1:0-12498 GCF_042674225.1 Streptomyces sp. NPDC056948 | reverse complement strand
GCGTATGGCTGTGTCTACCGGGTCAGGCGCCGGCCGCCCGGGCCGCCATGCGGGCCTTGCGCGCGGCCAGCTTCTCGTCGAACTTCGACGCCTCGGAGTCCAGGCCGCTCATGAACAGCCCGAGTTCCTCCTGCGCCTTGCGGCCCTCGGTGCCCAGACCGTCGATCTCCATGATCTTCAGGAAGCGCAGCACGGGCTGGATCACGTCGTCGTGGTGGATGCGGATGTTGTAGACCTCGCCGATCGCCATCTGCGCGGCGGCCCGCTCGAAGCCGGGAATGCCGTGACCGGGCATCCGGAAGTTCACGACCACGTCCCGCACCGCCTGCATCGTCAGGTCGGGCGCGAGCTGGAACGCCGACTTGAGCAGGTTGCGGTAGAAGACCATGTGCAGGTTCTCGTCGGTCGCGATGCGCGCCAGCATCCGGTCGCAGACCGGGTCACCGGACTGGTGGCCGGTGTTGCGGTGCGAGATGCGGGTGGCCAGCTCCTGGAAGGCGACGTAGGCGATCGAGTGCAGCATCGAGTGGCGGTTGTCCGACTCGAAGCCCTCGCTCATGTGGGACATGCGGAACTGCTCCAGCTTGTCCGGGTCCACGGCGCGCGAGGTGAGCAGGTAGTCCCGCATCACGATGCCGTGCCGGCCCTCCTCCGCCGTCCAGCGGTGCACCCAGGTGCCCCAGGCGCCGTCACGGCCGAAGAGCGAGGCGATCTCGTGGTGGTAGCTGGGGAGGTTGTCCTCGGTCAGGAGGTTGACGATCAGTGCGATGCGGCCGATCTCGGTGACCTTGGACTGCTCCTTCTCCCAGGCCTCGCCGTCCTCGAAGAGGCCGGGGAAGTTGCGCCCGTCGCTCCACGGCACGTACTCGTGCGGCATCCAGTCCTTGGTGACCTGCAGATGCCGGTTGAGCTCCTTCTCGACCACTTCCTCCAGTGCGTACAGCAGCTGGGCGTCGGTCCAGGCGCCGGCGGGGCTGCCGAGGTGGGGAGCGGCGATCGTCATGGACTCTCCAGGGGACATGCGTACGAGCGGTGAGCGGTAACCTACGGCATCGTAGGCTACGTTTCCGTAGGTTACGATTCCGTAGGTTAAGGACACGGTAAAGGCCGCTGATCAGCGCGGTCAGGCATACAGCTCCCGCAGCCGCACCGAGAGGCACGTCACACATCCCTCGAGCTTCTCGAACTCGCTGATGTCCACGACGACCGGTTCGTACCCGAGGTCCGCGAACAGCTCCGCGGTCTTCGGCGCGCTCGCCGCCATCAGCAGTTTGGCACCGCCGAGCAGGACCACGTGCGCGCCGGCCTCCTCGGGCACCGGCAGGAAGCGCGCGAACAGCGACGGCGTGTCCATCTTCGGGATGTGCCCGATGACCGTGCCGTCCGGCAGCGCCGTCACCGCCGACTTCAGGTGCAGCACCTTGCTCACCGGTACGGAGACGACCCGCGCGCCCAGCGGCTCGAACGCGGCGCGCAACTGCTGGACGCCGGCGGCGTTGGTGCGCCCGCCCCGGCCCACGTACACGGTGTCGCCGATCTTCAGGACGTCACCGCCCTCGAGGGTGCCCGGCTCCCAGATCCAGTTCACCGAGCAGCCCAGACCGGCCACGGCCTCCTCGACCCCGGCGGTCTCCGCACGCCGGGACTCGGCGCCCGGGCGCGCGATCAGAGCCACGTTCCGGTACATCACGACCGTGTCCTCGACGAACACCGAGTCCGGGCAGTCGTCGGCCGCATCCACCTCGATGGTGTCCCAGCCGTGCGCACGCAGGGCCGCCACGTACGCTTCCCACTGCTCGCCCGCGAGGTCGGCGTCGGCCTTCTCCCGCTCGATGTGCGTCACCAGCCCCTCGGCAAGACGTGGGCTGGGGCGGCGGACGAGGGCCTTCTTGCTGGGCACGAGCGTGACTCCGTATCGGATGGGACGTGTCTGGACCGCACCGACAGGACCTCCGGGATCGACCGGAACGCATCGGGCGTCAGCCGACCATGATGCAGGGCGATGCCCTGAGACGACACCCCTGGGGCGGTGAGGAACGCCCCGCCGGGGTCGCGCTCAGCCCGTCGAGGCCCGCAGCGCCCGCCGCAGGTGTTCCCCGGTGAACGAACCCTCCGCCTCCAGGAGCCGGCGCGGCGTGCCCTCGAAGATGATCTCGCCGCCGTCCCTGCCGCCGTCCGGGCCGAGGTCGATCACCCAGTCGGCACGGGCGACCACGTCCAGGTTGTGCTCGACCACGATGACCGTGTTGCCCGTGTCGACCAGCCGGTCCAGCAGGGCGACGAGTCCCTCCACGTCCGCCATGTGCAGGCCGGTCGTCGGTTCGTCGAGCACGTAGACCGCTCCCGTCCGGTGCAGTCGCGTGGCCAGCTTGATGCGCTGCCGCTCGCCTCCGGAGAGGGTGGACAGGGGCTGGCCGAGCGTCAGATACGTCAGCCCGACGTCCCGCAGGGCTTGCAGCCGGCGCCGTACGCCCGTGTCGTCGAAGAAGCCGAGTGCCTGCTCGGCCGTCATCTCCAGGACGTCGGCGATGGAACCGCCCCGCACGGTGAGCCGCAGCACCTCGTCCCTGAAGCGCCGCCCCTCGCAGTCGTGGCAGGTCGTCGTCACCGGGTCCATGAAGGCGAGGTCGGTGTAGATGATGCCCCGCCCCTCGCAGGTGCCGCAGGCACCGCTCGAGTTGAAGCTGAAGAAGCCGGCCTCGGCCCCCGTCTCGCGGGCGAAGATCTTCCGCACCGTGTCCATGATCCCCAGATAGGTCGCCGGGGTGGACCGGCCCGAGATCCCGATCGACGACTGGTCGACGACCACGGCCTCGTCGTGGGCGGCGGTGAACTCCGCGACCAGGGTGCTCTTTCCCGACCCGGCGACCCCGGTCACCGCCGTCAGCACACCGGCCGGGAACCGTACGGTGACGTCCCGCAGATTGTGCCGGTCGGCGCCCTTGACCCACAGGTCGCCGACGGGCCCGCGCACCTCGCCCTTGACCGTTGTACGGGTGCGCAGACAGCGGCCGGTGAGCGTGCCGGACGCGGCCAGCCCGTCCGGCGTGCCCTCGAACACCACCGTGCCGCCACCGGTGCCCGCCCCCGGCCCCATGTCCACCACATGGTCGGCCAGCGCGATCACGTCCGGGTCGTGCTCGACGACCAGCACGGTGTTGCCCTTGTCGCGCAGCCGCAGCAGCAGATCGCCGAGGCGGCCCACATCACGCGGGTGCAGCCCGACGCTCGGCTCGTCGAAGATGTACGTCATCCCGGTCAGGCTGGAGCCGAGGTGCCGCACCGTCTTCAGCCGCTGCCCCTCCCCGCCGCTGAGCGTGGCCGTCTCCCGGTCGAGGCTGAGGTAGCCGAGCCCGATCGTCTCGATCCGCTCCAGCGCGGCCACCGCCGCCCCCGCGATCACCCCGGCCACCGGGTCGTCGATCTCCTTCAGAACGGCGATGAGATCGGTGACCTGCATCCCGGCGCACTCGGCGATGGAACGCCCGTTGATCCGGGTCGCGAGCGCCGCCGCGTTGAGCCGGGCTCCCCGGCAGGCCGGGCAGGTGCCCTCCACCAGGAACTCCCGGACCAGGTCGCGGGTCTTCTGGCTCATGGCCGACAGATCCCGCTTCAGATACAGCCGCTCGAAGCGGTCGGCCAGCCCCTCGTACTCGGTGATCCAGGTGCCGCCGGTGCCGTTGACGGTGACCCTGCTGCCGGGCCGCCCGCGCATCAGGAACTCCCGCTCGGCGGCCGTGAACCGCCCCACCGGCTTGTCCGGGTCCAGATCGGCGCTGTTCGTGTACGCCTGCCCCTGCCAGGTCCCGGCGGCGAACGGCGGGAAGCGGACCGCCCCGTCGGCGAGGGAGCGGTCCGGGTCCAGGATGCGGTCCCAGTCGGGCCGGACCGTACGGCCGAGGCCGTCGCAGTCGGGGCACATGCCCGACGGGTCGTTGAACGAGTACGCCGTCGCCGGCCCGGCGCTCGGGGTGCCGTGCCGCGAGAACAGCACCCGGATCACCGAGTAGACGTCCGTCATGGTGCCGACCGTCGACCGGGAGTGGCCGCCGACCGGTCGCTGGTCGACGACGATCGCGGGGGAGAGGTCCTCGAGCCCGTCCGCGTGCGGCCGCTCGTACTTGGGCAGCCGGTTGCGGACGAACCACGGATACGTCTCGTTGAGCTGGCGCTGCGACTCCACCGCGATCGTGTCGAAGACGACGGACGACTTCCCCGACCCCGAAACGCCGGTGAACACGGTCAACCGGCCTTTCGGGATGCGCAGGGTGACGTCCTTGAGGTTGTTCTCGCGTGCTCCGGTCAGGGTGATGACATCGTGCGTGGAGTCGGTCATGCCGCCGACGCTAGGCGGAATACCCGACAGCCTCTGGCGTGATTTCCTTCAGTTCTCCGTCCTCCAGCCGCAGCCAGCGCGTGATGCCGATCGACTCCAGGAACGGCAGGTCGTGACTGGCCACGATCAGCGCCCCCTCGTAGGACTCCAGGGCCGTGGTGAGCTGATGCACGCTCGCCATGTCGAGGTTGTTGGTCGGCTCGTCGAGCATGAGGAGCTGCGGCGCGGGCTCCGCCAGCATCAGCGCGGCCAGCGCCGCCCGGAAGCGCTCGCCGCCGGACAGCGTCGCCGCCTTCTGGTCGGCCCGGGCGCCCCGGAACAGGAAGCGGGCCAGCCGCGCCCGGATCCGGTTGTTGGTGGCGTCCGGCGCGAACCGGGCCACGTTCTCGGCGACGGTCAGCTCCCCGTCGAGCACGTCGAGCCGCTGCGGCAGGAACCGCAGCGGGACGTGCGTGCGCACATCGCCCGACTCCGGGTCCAGCTCGCCGGTGATCGTGCGCAGCAGCGTGGTCTTGCCCGAGCCGTTGCGTCCGATCAGCGCGACCCGCTCGGGACCGCGCAGCTCGAAGCCGCCCTCCACGCGGGCGCCGTACCGCAGCCCGAGATCCTGGAGGGTGAGGACGGTGCGCCCCGGTGGCACGGCCGTGTAGGGCAGGTCGACCCGGATCTCGTCGTCGTCCCGTACGGCCTCCACCGCCTCGTCGAGCCGCTCCCTGGCCTCGGCGAGCCTCTCCTCGTGCATGATGCGGTGCTTGCCCGCGGACTCCTGCGCCGCGCGCTTGCGCGCCCCCATGACGATCTTCGGCTCGCGCTTCTGTTCGAACATCTTCTGCCCGTACCGCTTGCGGCGGGCCAGCTTGACCTGGGCGTCGGCCAGTTCGCGCTTCTGTTTGCGGAAGTCGGACTCGGCGACGCGCACCATGCGCTCGGCCGCCTCCTGTTCGACCGAAAGGGCCTCCTCGTAGTCGGAGAAGTTGCCCCCGTACCACGTGATCTCGCCGGAGCGCAGATCCGCGATCTGGTCGACGAGGTCCAGGAGTTCACGGTCGTGGCTGACGACGACCATCACACCCGGCCAGGACTGGACGGCCGCGTACAGCCGCCTGCGCGCGTACAGGTCGAGGTTGTTGGTCGGCTCGTCCAGCAGCAGCACATCGGGCCGGCGCAGCAGCAGCGCGGCCAGTCGCAGCAGGACCGACTCGCCGCCCGAGACCTCGCCGACGGTGCGGTCCAGCTCGACGTGTCCGAGCCCGAGTTCGCCCAGGGTGGCCAGGGCGCGCTCCTCGACGTCCCAGTCGTCGCCGACGGTCTCGAAGTGCGCCTCGGCCACGTCGCCCGCCTCGATGGCGTGCAGCGCGGCCCGCTGTGCGGCGATACCGAGCGCCTGGTCGACACGCAGGGTGGTGTCGAGCGTGACGTTCTGCGGGAGGTAGCCGACCTCGCCGGCCACGCGGACGGTGCCGTCGGCCGGTGCGAGCTCACCGGCGATCAGCTTCAACAGGGTCGACTTCCCCGACCCGTTGACGCCGACCAGGCCGGTCCGACCCGGGCCGAACGCGACGTCCAGGCCCTCGAAGACGGGGGAGCCGTCGGGCCAGGTGAAGGAGAGGGACGTGACAGTGATGGAAGTAGGCATGCGGGCCTCTTTCGCGGTTGCTTGATGCGGTCAGGGGCAAACGCGTATCGAGACACCTGCGACCAGGGAGGAGGGACTCCACGGGCATGAGAAAAGCCCTGCACCGGAGGACGGCTCAGTCGCCGAGGTCGCACGCAGCGCACACACCCCAGGTGTGTGACGCGGTGTCTCAGGACCTCAGACGAGCAACGTCCTTCTCCAATCGGCGGCAACAGGACGCTCAACAACGTACGAGGGGGCGTCGGGCCTGTCAACGCATTAACGTGCGGCCCGAGCCTCCCGAGGAGGCCCCGTGACCGACGGCCCGCTCTCGCTGCCGGCCCGGCTCTGCCTGCTGGCCTGGGACTCCGCGCGGCCGACGGCCGCCGGTACCGGCCGGCTGGCCGACCTGGTGCGGGCCGGTGCCCTCACCGAACTGGCCCAGCGCGGCCTGCTCACCGACGAGGACGGCATCGCCACGCCGCTCGACCTCGACGCGCGCGCCGGTGACGCGGTCCTCGACGGACTGCTGGAACTGGTCCATGAGTCGTGCCCGCACCACTGGCGGACGTGGGTGACGCTGCGGGCCCGGGTGACCCTCGACGCCGTGCGGGAGCAGCTCGTGGTCGGGGGGTATCTGCGGGCGGAGAAGAAGCGGGTCCTCGGCGTGTTCCCCTCCGTCGACCACGCACTGGAGCGCGTCACCGCCGTGGACGCGCTGCGGGAGGAGACGCTGCGGCTCCTCCAGGGACCGCCGCCCGTCGCCGAGCTCTCCGAGCGTGACGCGGCGCTGGTCGCCCTCGCCGTAGCGGCGAACCTGCTGCCCGAGAAGGACGTCCGCGCCCACGAGCAGCGCGTCGAGGAGCTGTCCGAGCGTGCCGGCGCGGGGGCGCCCGGGCTGTGGAAGATCGTGCGCGAGGTGCGCGGGGCCGTGGCGGCGGAGTCGACGGCGCCCGCCCGGGCCTGACCCACGTTCATGCCGGATTCCTGAAGGAACTAGTGGACAGCGTCGACGGGCCGCTGGTTGTCATGGCGGGCCCCGGCCCACTGCCGCTCGCCGAACGGGCAGCCCTGGGGGTGGCTCGTGTCAGCGTGGGCTCGGGCATCGCCCAGGCCGCGCACGCCCTGCCGGAGCAGGGGCGTCAGCTCAGCACGCGTCCCGCATCAGCTCCGCCAGGCCGTGGTCCAGATCGAGCTGGAGGTGCTCGAGACCGACGGGCACGAGCTCGCTCGTGGCCTCCAGGAACCGGCGCACCTCACTGGAGCGGACATGCACGACGGCGGTGCCCTCGGGGGCGTGGAACTCCAGCACGGTGCGGTCGTACCCGTACGGCCGCACCCGCACGTCCCCGTGTCCCTCGGCCTCCTTCAGGCCCGCGGCGAGCAGCTCGCGGGAGAAGGTCCAGCAGACCTCGACGCCCTCCAGCGTGGCCGGGGCGGGGAAGGTCATGCGGACGGCGAACGGATCACGTCGGTCGTAGTGCAGCGTCGCGGGAATGCTCGGCATACGCGGCGCGGCGGCGACGAGACGGGCCTCCACGGGTTGCTCGATGACGATGGACAACGCCTTGCTCCCTTGTGACGGCTGGACGGACTTCCGGCCGGATGAGGCCGGGCATTGGAAGAGACGCCGGATTCAGCCAATCCGTGCACACGCAATGCGAGTGACCTCCGTCACCGCGTTCATGCACCAGAGTGACGTGACTCTCCTCATGTGCCACGGCGGGCACCTGTGGCGCCCGCCGGAACACCCGGGACGGCCGCGAGGCCGTCTGGACGGCGCCCGGGCGGTGGGCTAGCTTCCCCGGCCATGAGGCGCTTGGGGAGTACGCGACGGACGGGACGAACACGGCGCAGGGTGACCGCTGCGGCGGCGTGCGCGGCGGCACTGGCCGCCCTGACCGCCGTACCGGCGCAGGCGCACGGGTCGGGGCACGGGGCGCCGCACTGGGAACTGAAGGAGACCGGCACCCCGGAGGTGCGGTTCCGCGGCCTCGCCGCCGTCAGCCGGAACACCGCCTGGGCCGCCGGGACCGGCGGCACCGTCCTGCGCACCACCGACGGCGGGGCGACCTGGCGGAACGTCTCGCCCCCGGGCGCGGCGGAGTTGCAGTTCCGGGACGTCGAGGCGTTCGACGCGCGCCGGGCCGTGGTCCTGGCCATCGGCGAGGGCGAGGCGTCCCGCGTGTACCACACCGACGACGGCGGGGCGACCTGGACGGAGTCCTTCCGCAACACCGACCCGAAGGCCTTCTACGACTGCCTCGCCTTCTTCGATCCCCGCCACGGCCTCGCCATGAGCGACCCGGTGGACGGGAAGTTCCGCATCCTGTCGACCGGTGACGGCGGCCGTACCTGGAAGGTGCTGCCGAACGCGGGCATGCCGGCCGCGCAGGAGGGCGAGGCCGGATTCGCGGCGAGCGGCCAGTGTCTGGTCACCTCCGGGCCGAAGGACGTCTGGCTCGCCACCGGCGGGGCCGCACGCGCGCGGGTGCTGCACTCCGCCGACCGGGGGCACACCTGGAAGGCCACCGACACGGCCCTCCCGGCGGGCGACCCGGCCCGTGGCGTCTTCGCGCTGGCCTTCCGCGACCGCGGCCAGGGCCTCGCCGTCGGCGGCGACTTCCGCCCCGACCAGCCCTCCCCGCAGGCCGCGGCGCGCACCCCCGACGGCGGCCGCACCTGGCGCCCCGCCGCCACACCCCCGCCCGCCTACCGCTCCGGCGTCGCCTGGCTCCCGCACAGCCGCACCGCAGCCCTCGCCGTCGGCCCCACCGGCACCGACCTCACCGCGGACGGCGGCCGCACCTGGCGGACGGTCGACACCGGTTCCTACGACACCGTCGACTGCACCCCGGGCCGAGGGTGCTGGGCCGCCGGTGAGAAGGGCCGGGTTGCCCGCCTGGAGCACTGAGCATGCGGACTGCCCTGATCGTTGGCAGCGTGGGTACCCGTTCACCGGTCGTGAAAGGAAGTGAGCGGTGATGCCACGCGGTTCGAGCCCCAAGCGGGAGCGCCAGTACGAGCACATCAAGGAGAGTGCGCGGGACCGGGGCGAGAGCACCGGCCGCGCCGAGGAGATCGCCGCGCGGACGGTGAACAAGGAACGCGCCCGCTCCGGCGAGTCGAAGACGGCCGGCCGGACCTCCACGAAGGACATGCCCTCCGGCAAGCGCGGCGGGCAGCGGTCGGGCCAGGGCTCCCAGGGCCCCACCTACGACCAGCTCTACCAGGAGGCCAAGCGCCGCGGCGTCGAGGGCCGTTCCACCATGAACAAGGGCCAGCTCCAGCGCGCACTGGGCAAGTGAGGTCATGACTCCCGAGGCCGGCAGGACTTCCTGGTCCCGCCGGCCTTCGCGCTGCCCGTAGGCTCGGGCCCACCATGACGACCGTACGCATCCCCGAACACTGGCCCGCGACCGAGGAACAGGCCCGTGCCGTCCAGGACGAACTGCGCGAGCGCGTGATCCTCGACGAACCCGGACCGCCGCCCGGCACGGGCCATGTCACGGGGGTCGACGTGGCCTACGACGACGAACGCGACGTCGTCGCGGCGGCGGCGGTCGTCCTGGACGCGTCCAGTCTCGAGGTCGTCGCGGAGGCCACGGCGGTGGGCCGCGTCTCCTTCCCCTATGTGCCCGGACTGCTCGCCTTCCGCGAGATCCCCACGGTCCTGGCCGCCCTCGACGCCCTGCCACTCCCGCCCGGCCTGGTGGTCTGCGACGGCTACGGCCTCGCCCATCCCCGCCGCTTCGGCCTCGCCAGCCACCTCGGCGTCCTGACCGGCCTCCCCACCATCGGCGTCGCCAAGAACCCCTTCACCTTCGTCTACGACGACCCCGACACCCCGCGCGGCAGCAGCTCCGCGCTGCTCGCCGGCTCCGAGGAGGTCGGCCGCGCCCTGCGCACCCGGGAGGCCGTCAAGCCGGTCTTCGTCTCGGTCGGCCACCGCGTGACGCTCGCGGGCGCCTGCGCCCACACCCTCGCGCTGACCCCCGAGTACCGCCTCCCGGAGACCACCCGCCGAGCGGACGCCCTCTGCCGCAAGGCCCTGCGGGAGACCCACCCGGCCTGACCGGCCACCGCCGAACCAGGGGCCGGCCGGTGTGATCTGAGTACCGGCTCTGAGTACCTGTACGGATGCCCGGCCGCGGCCGCTGTCGGCAGGCTGGGGCGCATGACAACGCACCGCGCTCCCAAGCCTGTTGCCGCACCGACCCAGACCGTCGAGCGGGCCGTCACCATCGGGCTCGTCCTGGCCGTGCTGGCGGGGCTCGCCTGGATCGCCGGGATGATCTACACCATCGCCGAGTGGCCGATGTAGGACGGAGCCCCTCGGCGTCCCCTCAGCGCGTCGACGCGACGCGGAAGCGGATGCCCGCCGCGCTCAGCCGGTCGATCAGCGAGTCGCCCATCGCGACCGCCGTGGTGACCTGACCCGCCCTCTTCGGCAGATCGTCGAAGGCCAGGCACAGCGCCGACTCGGCGAGCATCTTCGCCGTCTCGTCGTACCCCGGGTCGCCGCCCGAGACCTCCGTGTACACCCGCCGGCCGCCGCCCTCGCCCACGAAGCGCAGGGAGAACCAGCTCTTCGCCCGCTTCTCCGGGCTCGGCCCGTCCCCGGGCTTGAGCCGGTCCGACAACCAGCGCCGCGCGGGCGGCACCTGGGCCGCCGCGACCAGCGCGCCGACGGCCGCGACCCCGCCCACCGCGACGGGCAGGTGCCGGACGGCCGCGTACTGCCGGTAGCGGAAGTCGGGGCCGTACCGTTCGAGGGCCGCCGCCGACCGCCGCACGATCTGCGGGTCGATGGTCGGCATCGGCAGCGCCCAGGCGCCGACCTCCTTGGCGAACCGCGGCGTACCCGTCGGCACGGAGACCCGCCGTCCCACCAGCCGCGGCTCGTGCCGCCGCCGGTCCCGCACGGCCGCCGCCATCTCCCGCTGCCGCGCGAACTGGTTCAGGGCCGAGTTGAAGGTGCCGCCCGAGAAGGCGGCGTCGACGGTCACGAAACCGTCCACGGTCAGCGGCACGTCCTCGGGAAGCTGCCGCACGGTGAAGTACACGCCCAGATCGTGCGGGATCGAGTCGAAGCCGGCGGCGTGCACCAGCCGGGCCCCGGTCTCACGCGCGCGTGCGTCGTGCCGGACGTACATCAGGTCCACGAACTCCGGCTCGCCCGCGAGGTCGAGGTAGTCGGTCCCGGCGTCCGCGCAGGCGGCCACGAGCTCCTCGCCGTACGTCACGTACGGGCCGACCGTCGTGGCCACCACGCGCGCCTGCTCGGCGAGGGAGCGCAGCGAGGCCGGGTCGGAGACGTCCGCCCGCAGCACCCCCACCTCCGCGTCGCCCGGCAGCCGCTCGCGCAGCCGCTCCAGCTTCTCCGCGCTGCGGCCCGCGATCGCCCAGCGCAGCCCGTCCGGTGCGTGCGCGGCCAGATACTCCGCGGTGAGCGCTCCGGCGAAGCTGGTGGCTCCGAAGAGCACGATGTCGTACGGACGGTCCGTCCAGTTCAGCCTGCTCATGACACCCCTCGGTCGTGCAGCCCGTGCCGCTGTCGGTGGCCGAGGCTAGCGTGAGGAGTGCGGAGCCCGACGACGAGCCCGGAGGAACGACGATGGCCGTGCCCAAAAATGCCCTGAAGAAGTGGGAGAAAGTGCGCGAGTTCGCGCTGGGGCTGCCGGGTGCCGTCGAGGAGTTCCCCTGGGGCGAGTCCGTCGCGAAGGTCAACAAGAAGGTGTTCGTCTTCCTCGGCGTCCAGGACGGCAGTTACCCCCTGGGTGTGACGGTGAAGCTCAAGGACGAGACGGCCCACGCCCACGCCCTGTCCAGCCCCGGCGCCGAGCCCGCCGGATACGGCCTGGGCAAGGCGGGCTGGGTGAGCATTCCCCTGGAGCAGCGGGACGCCCCGGCAGCGGAGATGCTCTGCGACTGGGTGGAGGAGAGCTATCGGGTGATCGCGCCGAAACGGCTGATAGCGGAACTGGACGCGGACTGACTCCGTCGGGCAGATTACTAAGCGCTTGCTCTCTTCAGGCCTTGTGCCGATCGGAACGCGTTCTTAGCATCACTGGTGTTACATCAGTTGTGTCACAGCACTGGGGGCTGGATGACCACGGCAAGGACGCCAGGACACGGCCCGCTCACCGGCGTGCGCGTCGTCGAGCTGGCCGGCATCGGGCCCGGCCCGTTCGCCGCCATGCTCCTGGCCGACCTCGGGGCCGACGTCGTGCGCGTGGACCGCCCCGGCGGCCCCGGACTCGCGATCGACCCGGCGTACGACGTCACCAACCGCAACAAGCGCTCGGTGGTCGTCGACCTGAAGTCCCCGGACGGCCCCGGCCACGTGCTCGACCTCGCCGCACGCGCCGACATCCTGGTCGAGGGCTACCGCCCCGGTGTCGCCGAACGCCTGGGCGTCGGCCCCGAGGCCTGCCACGCCCGCAACCCGCGTCTCGTCTACGGCCGGATGACCGGCTGGGGGCAGGACGGCCCGCTCGCCGAGCGCGCCGGGCACGACATCGCGTACATCGCCCCCACCGGCACC
>NZ_JBHUQX010000281.1:0-12528 GCF_042674225.1 Streptomyces sp. NPDC056948 | reverse complement strand
CTGCTACCGCCGGTGCCGCCCGTCGTACCGGTGCCGCCGTCCGTGCCACCGCCGCCGGTCCCACCACCCGTGCCGCCACCGTTTCCGCCGTCGGTGTCCACCGGGTCCTGGCCGACGAACGCCACCGGGACCTTGACGTCCTGGGAGCGGTCGCCGGAGAGGGTGTGGTCGGCGCGGGTGGCCAGGACGCAGGAGGCCTTGAAGCAGTCGGTGTACTCGTCCCTGGCATCCACCGTCAGCTCGACCTCGAAGGTGCCGCCCTTGCCGTACGGGATCGCCAACCCCTCGCCGTAGTCCGGCGGGTCGGAGGAGATCCACGCCGAGGAGTGCGAGGTGCCGGACATGTCGACGCCGCCGATGCACGGGGTGGGCAGTTCGCCTTCGCCGTTGTCGACACACAGGGCGACATAGACGCCCTTCTTCACGTCGTAACCGGAGCCGGTGATCTTGAGGGTCTGATCCTCGGTGGAGAGATGGTTGACCGGGGAGACGGTGAGCTTCTGCCCCTCCGGACCGGTCCCGGTCTTCGTGCCGGACGGCTCGGTGTCCTCGCCGCCGTCGCCGCCCCCTGGACCGCCCCCGGCCTCCTTGACGGTCAGGGTGATCGGGGAGGTGCGGGTGGTGCCGGCGGTGTTCTCGAACTCGGCGCGGTACCGGTAGCCGTTCTGCCCCGCCTGCGCCGTGAAGGAGTAGGAGGTGCGTGTCGCGCCCTCGATCGCGGACCAGGTCTGGCCGCCGTCGGCGCTGACCTGCCAGCGCACGGCCGGTTCCGGAGTGCCCTCGGCCGCCGCCACGAAGGTGACCTTGTCGCCCGGCGCCACGGTCTGGTCGGTCGGGGACTGGGTGACCTTGGGCGAGACACGGCGGTCGAACCGGAGGACCGAACTCTCCGCCTGGTGGGTGAGGTAGACGGAGCCGGCACCCGGGGTGACGGCGACGCCGCCGAAACCGCCCGCCCGGCTGCCGGGCAGGGCGACGGGCACGGCCGCCTGCTCGAAGGCGGTGCTGTCGTACACCTCCAGGACGCCGTTGTTGTCCGCGCCGTCCTCCGCGCTGCCGTAGTCCTCACGGAGGACGAAGGCCTCACCCGTGGTCTTGTCGAAGGCGACCGCGGTGGGCCGGTCCTTGCCCTTGAGGGTCGTCAGAAGCCTTGCGTCCTTGTCGAAGACGAGTACCGAAGAGCCCGTGCCCACCCAGACGTTGCCGGTCTCGGGGTCCACCTCGACGAAGGCGAGGATCTCCGCGGGCAGGGCCGCCTCGGCGGTCACGGTGAGGGAACCGGCGTCGATACGGCGGAGCTTGCCGCCGGTGGTCTCGGCGGACCAGAGGGTCTTGCGGGCGGTGTCGGCCGCGAGGTCGCCGCCGCCGTCGAGGGTGACGGTCCGCCTGACGGCCCCGGTGGCGGTCTCCACCTCGGACAGGGCGGCGCCCTGGGAGATCAGGACCGTGTCCGCGCCGGTGCCCGGAGCGGCCCCGGTGACAGCACCGCCGGGCGGCCAGACGCCCTTCGCCGCCGTGTCACCGTCCCTGGCGGTGCCGATGCCGCGCACCGGGTACTGGAAGACGACCCCGTCACCGGCGAGCGGGGCGATGATCCGCTGCACCGCGCGGGGCTGCATCGTGCCGGTGGAGCCGGGGGCCTGGGCGACATGGCTGAGCAGCTTGCCGTCCTCGGAGTTCAGGACGTACAGGCCCGCCTCGTTGACGTCCGCCGTGTCGGGGATGTTGTCGGAGCCGACGTACAGCTTCCCGGAGTCGGGGTGCAGGAGAAGGGCGTTGGGGCGGCCGACGGTGGTGATCTCGGCGGAGCGCGTGTAACCGACGGTTCCGGCCGGGACGTCCACGCCGTCGCCGTCGCCGCCACCGGGCTCCTGGCCCTGGAAGGTGACCGGGATCCGGACGTCCTGCGAGCGGTCGCCGGCGGCCCGGTGATCGACGCGCGTGACGACCGAACAGCCGACCTGGGCGCAGTCGAGGCCGCCGTCCTTGGCCGTGGCCTCGATCTCGACGTCGAAGGTGCCGCCGTCGCCGAAGGTCTCGGTGAGCGGGCCCTCGTTGGCGTCGCCCTTGGGGACGATCCACTTCGAGGCCCCGCTGCCGCCGCTCTGGTCGGCGCCGCCGAGGCAGGGGGTGGGGATGCGGTTGTCGCCGTTGTCCTTGCACACGGCGACGTAGATGCCCTTGGCGGTGCCGTAGCCGGAGCCGGTGACGCGCAGGGTCTCCCCGTCCGGGTCGAGGTTCGCGGAGGCGGAGACGGTGAGTTTCTGGCCGTTCTTGCCGAGGCCCGTCCTCGGGGTGTCGGCGGCCTGCGCGGCGGTGCCGGCGCCCACGGCGACCGAGGCGGCCACCAGGGCGGCGACGCCGAGCAGCGCCGCCGGGCGTCTGTGATGCATGAGCGGTTCCTCACGTGGTCGGGTGGGCCCGTACGGATGGCGAGGGCCGGGCCTCGGAGTGCCCCGGGGCCCGGCCTGGCGGTGCGTCAGCCGGCCGTCATTGGAAGGTGACCGGGACGTGGACGTCGTACTTGCGGTCGTCGCTGTCGAAGTGGTCGGCGCGGGTGACGATGGCGCAGGTGACGTCGTCGCCGCAGACCTGGCCGTTGTCGAGGGTGGCCTTGACGAAGATGTCCACGTCGAAGGTGCCGCCGGTGCCGAACTTGGAGCTGTTGGCGAACATGCCGCCGAAGGTGTTGTTCACCCAGTGCGAGGCACCGGTGGAGCCGCTCTCGTCCTGGCCGCCCAGGCAGGGGGTCGGCTTGGCGGCCCCCGGAGCGCCCGAGACCACGCACAGGCCGACGTAGATGCCCTGGCCCGGGTTGAAGCCGGAGCCGGTGACGTTGATGACCTGACCGGCCGCGGAGGCCGTGTTCGGGGCGGTCACCGACAGGTTGTACGTGGTGCCGCCGTCGGTGATCGTGCGGGTCGAGGTGGCGGCGGAGGCCGAGCCGGCCAGGCCCAGGGTGAGGGCGGCGGATGCGGCGACGGCCACGCCGGCACGGGCGGCGGTACGGGCGGAGAAGGCGGATCTCATGGGGGTACGAGCCCTTTCTCGTCGGTCGACCTCGTTGGTCGACAGCGAGCAAAGATTAGGTAAGGCTTACCTAAGTAAGCAAGAGTCAGTTCGCGGTGCGGACCGTGAACTGCGCTACAGCGGCGCCCTGTTGCCCGGTCACGGCGGACAGCTCGACCGTGTGCTCGCCCTCGACGGCCGTGGCGTACACCGGGAAGTCCCGGTCGACACGGCCCTCGTCGTCGGCCACCGCCTGGTACCGGGTGTCACCGTCGATCGCGACGAGCACGACCGCGCCGGGCGCGAAGCCCTCTCCGATGACCCGCTGTTCCTCGCCGGCGGTGAGGAAGGAGTGCGCGACGGAGGCCATGGGCGCGCTCACTTGCTCCCGCTGAGATTCGGGCGTCGGCGCGTCCGGGACTGCCGGGTTCGCCGACGGCGACGGTGACGGTACGTCACCGGAAGTGCTACCCCCGACACCAGTACCGGCCGTCACGTCCAGCACCCCCAGCGCGTCCCCCGACGCGAACCGCTCCCCGCTCCAGTCCGACATCAGCCCCGCCCCCTCGTCCGTGAGGGACGCCCGCAGCCCGGTCCAGGTCATGCCGCCCGCGCGTACGGCGGGTTCGGCGCCGCCCGACGCGATCTCGGCCAGCGTCACCTCACGGGCGCGGCCGTCGCGTACGGCCCGGACGTGCAGCACACCGCCGTCCCCGCCGCCGGTCAACTCCAGCCGCAGGCCGCTCAGGACGAGCGGGTCACCCGGGTCGCCCGGGTCGGCGGACCGTTCGAGGCGGGCGGTGCCGCTCAACTCCACGTCCGCCGCACCGGTTTCGGGATCCGCGCCGCCGCCCGTCGCCGGGAACCAGGACCGATCGGCCGCCCCCTGTACGGCCGGTCGGTCCGGGGCCAGCGCGATGCCTCTGCCGGTGAGGCCGGGCACGGCCGTGTTCCAGCTCGCGTACCCTCCGGACACCGCGCGCGGAAGGGCCTCCCCGTCCTGCGCGGCCGCCGCGCCCGGCGACAGCACCGCGCACAGGGCGGTGCCGACGGCCAGGGCGACGGCGCCGGGTCTTTTCGCCATCTTCGTGTCCCCCTCCGGGACTTGCCGTGTCTGGACGGCAGTTGAGGTGTGGTCGGCTCGAACCCGATCAGCTCGCGTCCGCGCGCCCGGCCCGGCGCCTGCGCGCCCAGAACCAGGTACCGGTACCGGCGGCGACCAGCCCGGCGGCGGTGAGCCCGAGCGGCAGCGCGGCGGAGCCGGTACTGGCCAGCGGGCCCCCGGAGTCCTTGTCGCCGCCCCCGCCGGTCGCGCTCGCCCCGGCCGTAGCGCTCGGCGTCGCCGACGCACCGCCGTCCCCGGACGAACCGCCGCCGAAGGTCACCGGCACCCGGACCGTCTGACTCTGGTCGCCACCGCGCGTGTGGTCATTGCGCGTGATGACGGCGCAGGTCACGCCGGTCTTCGTGCAGTCGGTGTTGGCGTCCTTGGCACGCACCTTGAGCTTCACACTGAAGGTGCCGTCGTGCCCGCTGCCGCCGTATGGCTTCGCAAGCCCGTCCCCGTACGAGGGCGGGTCTGAGGAGATCCAGGCCGAAGCGCCGGACTCGCCGGACATGTCGACGCCGCCGACACAGGGCGTGGGGGTCCTGCCCGGCCCGTTGTCCACGCAGAAGGCGACGTAGACGCCCTTCTCCGTGTTGTAGCCGGAGCCGGTGACGGTCACCGTCTCGCCCGCCGATTTCAGGCCGGAGGACTTGGAGACGGTGAGTTTCTGCCCCTCGGGACCGGTCGCCGAACCACCGGCGGCAACGGCCGGAGCGGCGGCCGGGACGAGCAGGGCCGCGACGGCCGTCACGATCCCCCAAGCTCCCCGATATCGGGCAACTCCCTTGTGGCGCAGGCCAGTTGACGATGGCACGAAACACCCCCACCAAGGTTTATTAAGGTGAGCCTAACCTAAACTGACCGTCAATTGTGCGTCGCGAGAGAGGAAAAGTGGAGCCATGCTCAACTCAGCGAGATGCCGTCCCCCCGCCCGCAGGCGCACCCTCGCCGCACTCGCCCTCACCCTCGGAATGCTGACCGGCGCCTGCGGATCGGGAGGGGGCTCATCGTCCTCCGGCGGCTCGGACGCCGCACCGGCATCGGCGAACGCCCGTGCCACGGCGGCCGAGAAGCAGCTCGCGAAGAACACGATCGTGCCCCTGAAGGGCGAGGCCCCCACCCCGAAGCTGCCGGTGACCGTGGACTCCTCCGACGGCCGGAAGGTCACCGTCGAGGACGCCTCCCGCATCCTGCCGCTCAACGGCGGCGTGGCGGAGATCGTGTTCTCGCTGGGGCTGGGCGACCGCGTCGTCGGCCGCGACATCACCGCGACATTCGCGGAGGCCAGAGAACTCCCCCAGGTCACCAAGGCGCACGACGTGAGCGCGGAGAGCGTGCTGTCCCTGCGGCCCACCGTGGTGCTCGCCGACACCGACACCGGCCCCGACGAGGCGCTCGACCAGATCCGGGACGCCGGCATCCCGGTCGTCGTCCTCGACCCTGCGACGAAGCTGTCCGACGTCACCACGCGCACGACCCGTATCGCCGAGGCCCTGGGCGTCCCGGACGCCGGCAAGGCGCTCAACACACGGATGAGCGACGAACTCACCGCCGCCCGGGACGCCGTGCCCGAGGGCAGCAGGCCGAAGGTCGCGTTCCTCTACCTGCGCGGCAGCGCGGCCGTCTACTTGATCGGCGGCAAGGGCTCCGGCGCCGACTCCCTCATCGAGGCCGCGGGCGCGGTGGACGCGGGCACCGCCGCCGGGCTCGACAAGCCGTTCACCCCCATCACCACCGAGGCCCTCGCCCAGGCCCAGCCGGACGTCATCCTGATGATGTCGAAGGGCCTGGAGTCCGTCGGCGGCATCGACGGACTCGTCAAGATCCCCGGCATCGCCCAGACCCCCGCCGGCATGAACCGCCGCGTCGTCGACGTGGAGGACGGCGTGCTGCTCGGCTACGGCCCGCGCACGCCGCTGGTCATCGACATCCTGGTGGACCGCATCCACGGCAAGTGAACGAAGCGGGCGGACCTACGGAAAGGTGTAGGCCTCCACCTCGGCGAGATACCGCGCCCGCAGCTCCTCGTCGTCCTCCAGGAAGGACGCGAGGAAGGAGTTGCGGGCGAGCTCCCGCAGCCGCTCCTCGCTCAGGCCCAGGGTGGCGCGCACGGCGTCGAAGTTCTCACCGGCGTAGCCGCCGAAGTAAGCCGGGTCGTCCGAGTTCACCGTGCACATGAGCCCGGCGTCCAGCATGGCGGGCAGGGGGTGGTCGGCGAGGGTGTCGACGGTCCGCAGCCGGACGTTCGACAGCGGGCACAGCGTCAGCGGCACCCGGTCCCGCACCAGCCGCTCCACCAGCGCCGGGTCCTCCACACAGCGCAGCCCGTGGTCGACCCGCTCCACGCCGAGGATG
This sequence comes from Streptomyces sp. NPDC056948, assembly GCF_042674225.1. Taxonomy (NCBI): domain Bacteria; kingdom Bacillati; phylum Actinomycetota; class Actinomycetes; order Kitasatosporales; family Streptomycetaceae; genus Streptomyces; species Streptomyces sp. NPDC056948. The sequence goes on along the minus strand of NZ_JBHUQX010000281.1, from coordinate 6,056 downwards.
TCCAGCGCCTCGGTGATGTACTCCGGCGGCCCCTCCTCACCGGCGTGGGCGACCCGCCGCAGCCCGAGCGCGGCGGCGGCCTCGTAGACCTCGCGGAACTTCACCGGCGGGTGCCCGACCTCGGCCGAGTCGAGGCCGACACCGGTGATCCGGTCCAGGTAGGGCTTGGCCGCGTCCAGGGTCGCCAGGGCCGACTCGGCGGACTCGTCGCGCAGGAAGCACAGGATCAGCCGGGTCGAGACACCGTGGTTCGCCTCGCTGCTGCCCAGCGCCCGCCACAGCCCCTCGACGACCGTGCCGATCTCCAGCCCCCGGCTGGTGTGGGCCTGCGGGTCGAAGAAGATCTCCGCGTGCCGCACCCCCTGGGCGGCGGCGCGGGCGAGGTAGGCGTTGGCCAGGTCCTCGAAGTCCCGCTCGGTGCGCAGGACGGCCATGAGCTCGTAGTACAGGTTCAGGAAGGACTGCAGGTCCTCGAACCGGTACGCCTCGCGCAGCTCGTCCGTGTCGGCGTACGGCAGCGTGACGCCGTTGCGCGCGGCGAGCTCGAAGGCGAGTTCCGGTTCCAGGGTGCCTTCGATGTGAAGGTGCAGTTCGGCTTTGGGGAGGGACATCAATTCATCGTACGGCTGATTCACCGACGCTTCGGAACAGGCACTCTCAGTAGATCGTGCGCCACGGTCAGCTCACCCTCGTACCCGGCGGCCCGCGCCTGCCGCTCGAACTCCTCCGGGTCGGTGTAACGCTGACTGAAGTGGGTCAGCACCAGATGCCGCACCCCACCGTCCCGGGCCACCCGCGCGGCCTGCCCCGCCGTCAGATGGCCGTGCTCCACGGCGAGTTGCTCGTCCTCGTCGAGGAAGGTCGACTCGATGACGAGCATGTCGCAGCCCTCGGCGAGCGCGTACACCCCGTCGCACAGCCGGGTGTCCATGACGAACGCGAACCGCTGCCCGCGCCGCACCTCGCTGACGGCGTCCAGGGGAACCCCGCCGAGCGAGCCCTCGCGCTGGATCCGGCCGACGTCCGGGCCCTTGATGCCGTGCGCGGCGAGCCGCTCGGGCAGCATGCGGCGGCCGTCGGGCTCGACGATCCGGTAGCCGTACGACTCGACCGAGTGCGACAGCTTGCGGGCCTCCAGCGTGTACGACGGCGTCTGCGCCAGCACGCCGTCCCCGGCGACCGGGCCCTCGGTGATGAAGACGGTCGCGCGATACGGCGTGGCGTACTGGAGCCGCTCGAAGAAGCGCTGCCCGGACTTCGGGTAGTGGGCCGTGATCTCGTGCGGGACCTGGTCGAGGTTGATCCGCTGGATGACCCCGGGCAGGCCCAGAGCGTGGTCGCCGTGGAAGTGCGTGACGCAGATCCGGTTCAGGTCGTGCGCGGCGACCCCGGCCCGCAGCATCTGGCGCTGCGTGCCCTCGCCCGGGTCGAACAGGATGCCCTCGCCGTCCCAGCGCAGCAGGTAGCCGTTGTGGTTGCGGTGCCGGGTCGGCACCTGGCTGGCGGTGCCGAGGACCACGAGTTCACGTACGGACAAGGCGGACTACCCCGGGGGCCATTCGAGGCCGCGGCCGCCGAGTACGTGGCCGTGCACGTGCCAGACGGTCTGGCCGGCGCCGCTGCCGGTGTTGAAGACGAGGCGGTGGCTGTCGAGCTTCTCCTCGTCGGCGACGGCCTGGGCCTCGCGGATCATGTCCGCGGTGAGGGCGGGGTCGGCGGCGGCGAGGGCGGCGGCGTTCTCGTAGTGCGCCTTGGGGATGATCAGGACGTGGGTGGGGGCCTGGGGGTTGATGTCGCGGAACGCGATGGTGGTGTCTGTCTGGCGGACGATGGTCGCCGGGATGGTGCCGGCGACGATCTTGCAGAACAGGCAGTCTTCCTGGGGCTCCCCTGCCATGTCTCCTCCGAGGGTTGGCCGAATGTGGGTCCGACTCGGGCATCGTATCGTCGTCGGGTGCGGGTGCTTTGTGGCTGGTCGCGCAGTTCCCCGCGCCCCTAAAGGGTTGGCACAGCCGGGGGCGTTTTTGCGGGACTGGCCTCCAGCGCTTCCAGTGCCAGTCGGATTGCCTCGTCCAGTTGGGTGTCCCTGTCCGCCACGTAATCCTGTGGGCGCTGTACGACCTCCACATCCGGGTCCACCCCATGATTCTCGACGCCCCACTCGTAGCCCTCCAGCCAGAAGGCGTACTTGGGTTGGGTGACGAGGGTGCCGTCGACGAGGCGGTAGCGGCTGTCGATGCCGATGACGCCGCCCCAGGTGCGGGTGCCGACCACCGGGCCCAGGCCCAGGGCCTTGATCGCGGCGTTGACGATGTCGCCGTCGGAGCCGGAGAACTCGTTGGCGACGGCCACGACGGGGCCGCGCGGGGCGTCCTCGGGGTAGCTGTAGGGGCGCATGCCGCGCGGGACCGCCCAGCCGACGATGCGCCGGGCGAGCTTCTCGATGACGAGCTGGGAGGTGTGGCCGCCGCGGTTCTCGCGGACGTCGACGACCAGGCCCTCGCGGGCGACCTCGACGCGCAGGTCGCGGTGGATCTGGGCCCAGCCGGGCGCCTGCATGTCCGGGACGTGCAGGTATCCGAGGCGGCCGCCGGACTTCTCGTGGACGTAGGCGCGCCGGTCGGCGACCCAGGCGTGATAGCGCAGCGGCTCCTCGTCCGCGACCGGGACCACGACGGCGTGCCGCGGGTCGCCGCCGCCGGACGGGGAGATGGTCAGCTCCACCGGCTTGCCCGCCGTGCCGATCAGCAGCGGACCGGGCCCGGCGACCGGGTCGACCGGCTGTCCGGCGACCGCGAGGACGGCGTCCCCGGGGCGTACCGCGACGCCGGGCGCGGCCAGCGGGCTGCGGGCGTCCGGGTCGGAGGTCTCCGAGGGCAGGATGCGGTCGACGCGCCAACTGCCGTCCTCGTGGCGGGAGATGTCCGCGCCGAGCAGGCCCTGGCGGGCGCCGCGGCCGTAGCCGCCGCGCGGGGTGACGTAGGCGTGCGAGGTGCCGAGTTCGCCCTGCACCTCCCACAGCAGGTCGACCAGGTCGTCGTGGGTGGCGCACCGCTCGACGACCGGGCGGTAGCGGTCGAGGACGCCGGACCAGTCGACGCCGCTCATGTCCGGCCGCCAGAAGTGGTCCCGCATGATGCGGCCGTTCTCGTCGAACATCTGCCGCCACTCGGCGGCCGGGTCGATGAACTGGCGTACGCGGCCGAGGTCGACGGTGATGTTGGAGTCGCTGTCGTCGTCGTTCGAGGCACGCCGGTCGCTGGGGACGACCTTCAGCCGCCCGTCGGTCCACAGCAGCACCCGCTTGCCGTCGCCGCTGACCTCGAAGTGGTCGGCGTCGACGGCGAGATGCTCGACGCGCTGCTGGGCGAGGTCGTACCGCTCCAGCTCGGACTTGGGCTCGGGGTCGTCCGGGGTGGCCCGGGACGCGCCGAGCACTCCGGAGACCGGGTGGCGCAGCCACAGGACGCCGTCTTTCGCGGCCCTCAGGTTGGAGTAGCGGGCGGCCTCGACCGGGAAGGGCACGATGCGGTCGGCGAGGCCTTCGATGTCGATGCGGGTGGTGGGGGTGCCCTCGCTGTCGGGGGTCTCCTCCCGGTCGGGCATCTCGAAGGACCGGCCGTGCCGCTGCGGCCCGAACGGGGACGGCGTGGTGGCCGCGAGGGTGATGAGGTGCGGCCGGGCGCCCTCCACGAAGGCGAGGTCGAAGACGTGCTCGTCGTAGACCGGGTCGAAGGAGCGGGTCGAGAGGAACGCGAGGTGCTTGCCGTCCACCGTGAACGCGGGCGCGTAGTCCTGGAAGCGCAGCGGGGTCGCCTCGGTGACCGACAGGTCGGTGGTGTTGGCGAGCTTCAACTGGGACAAGGGGCGCGGGCCGGGGTGGGACCAGGCCAGCCAGGCGGAGTCGGGCGAGAAGACGAGCCCCGACACATCACCGTCCTCGCTCCGGTCCACCTCCCGCACCTCTCCCGTCTCCCGCTCGACGAGCAGCAGCCGCCCGTCGTGCGAGGCGACGGCCGCGCGGCTGCCGTCGGGCGCCATGGCGAGGTCCAGCACCCGGCCGAGCTGCCCGGCGGCGAGCCGGCGCGGCGTCGCTCCCGGGGCGAGCCCGGTGGCGGGCGCGAACTCCAGGGCATCGTCGCCCTCGGCGTCCGTCACCCACACCACCCACTCCTCGCCGTCGGCGCGGAAGGCACGCGGCTGCCGGGCCCGTACGCCGGGCGTCGCGGCGAGGGCGCGGGCGGGGCCGGCGCGGTGGGTGACCCAGTGGACGGAGCCGCGTACGGAGACGGCACTGCCGCGCGCTGTGTGGTCCGGGAACGCCGCCCCGAACGACCGTGAGGCGTTCAGCGGAAACGGCTGAAGATCGACGCGCTGCCCGCCCAGCCGCACGTCCAGCCGACGCGGCTCGGCCCCCTCCAGATCGTCGAGCACCCACAGCTCACCGGCGCTGGAGTAGACGACCCGGGTGCCGTCGCCGGCGGCGTGCCGGGCGTAGAACCCGTCGAGCGGCGTGTGCCGCCGCAGATCGGCCCCGTCGGCGAGGGAGGAGTAAAGCGCCCCGGTGCCCTCGTGATCGGACAGGAAGGCAATGCGCTCACCGGCCCACAGCGGATACTCGATGTTCCCCTCGAGCTCCTGATGCAGCCGTACGAACTCCCCGTCCCCCTCCCGGTCGATCCACAACTTGCCCGCGGTGCCACCGCGGTACCGCTTCCACCAGGCGGCCTCGCGCCCCATCGGCGCGGACAGCAGGACCACACTCGGCCCATGGGCGATGTCACCGACGGGCCCGTACGGCAGGACGGTGGCCGGACCGCCGTCGAGCGGAACGGCACGCGCCCAGGTGCGGCGCAGGCTCGCCTGCCCCTGGGTGCTGATGGCCAGGACCTCGCCGTCGGGGGTCCACCCGCGCACCTGGGTCTTCGAACTGCCCCAGTACGTCGACCGCTTGGCGGGTCCGCCGTCGGCCGGGGCGATGTGCACCTCGGGAGCGCCGTCGCGGGTGGAGGTCCACGCGACGGTGGTGCCGTCGGGCGAGATGCGGGGATGGGTCACCGGCACGTTGTCGGCGCTGACCCGCCAGGCCCGGCCGCCGTCGAGAGGGGCGAGCCACACGTCGTCCTCGGCGGTGAAGGCGACCAGGTCGCCGTGCACGTGGGGGAACCGGAGGTAAGCAGGCGATGCGGACTGAGTCACCCGATCACCCTATGCAGGGACGGCGCCACGCGGACAGACTTCGGATCACTTGCCCTCGACAGGGCGGCAGTCCGGATAGCGCTCGCACCAGATGGTCTGTGTGACGGTCACGGTGACGGTGGGCCCGGGCCGCCCGTTCGTGGGCCCGCCCCCCACGGGCGACGGAGTGGCATCACAGTTGCCGAGCCCGTCGACCTCGAACCACACCTTACCGTCGACCTTGGCAGTGATCTTCCCGCGCACACAGGCACCGTCCACGGCATGAGTGATCTTGCCGTCGACGGTGATGTCCTTCCCGTCCTCGGTCTCCCCCTCACAGTCGACGGTCGCGACGGTCTTCTCACGCGCCGAGGGCGACGCGTTCCCGCCCTTGCCGGAGTCCCCGTACGACGCGGTACACGTCAGCCAACGCACGCCCGCCTTCTGCCGGTTGAGCTCCTTGGTGACGGCTTCGTCAGTGGTATAGGCGACAGCCGCCGAGCTGATCCCACCCCCGGGTTCACAGGCGACAGCACCACCCACGCCGACCACCGCGAACACCGCCACGGCCGCGACCCGACGGCCTCGCGGCCCCCGCCCAATCCTCCACAATGCCCCCATGAAGGGCAGCCTGCCACCGAAGACGACCGGACGGTAGAGCGCAACTGGCCACCAGGGCGCCGCTGCTGAGGCCGGGTGGGCCCGCAGCCCGGCGTAGCGGGGTGCCGCTGCGCCCACCCGTGCCGCCCCCAGCGGCACGCATGCCCGCAGCTAAGCCGGGACGCACCCGCACCCGCGCACGGCGAGAAGGGGCCGTGTCGGGGGGTGTCCGCCCGCAGCGGTTGGCGCGTCAACGAACAGTCAATTGGTATCCGACC
>NZ_JBHUQX010000280.1:0-12539 GCF_042674225.1 Streptomyces sp. NPDC056948 | reverse complement strand
CGCTACGAACTGGCCCTGGAAGCGACCCGCCGCCCGGAACTGCGGGCCTACTTCGACGCGACCGGCGCCCGCTTCCGTGACCAGGGGAGTACTTGGCGCAGGCCCGGTCGTAGGCCGGGAACCACCAGGACAGCACGGTGCGCGAGCGCAGACCGAAGTGCGCGGCCACCGGCCGGTCCGCGGCGTAGAGCACGGACAGCACGCCGCGGCACTCCGGTTCCTCGCTCTCCCCGAGCAGCGTCACCAGCCGGGTGATCCACTCCTGCGCGAACCGGTCGCGCCGGCCGGTGCGCCGGTACTGCGCCGACTTCCAGTCCATCAGCGCCCGCAGAGCGTCCGGGTCCCGGGCGTCGTACACGAACCGCACCTCGCCGACCTGCCGGGCCAGCTTGCGCTCCTTGGCCAGGATCTGTCTGAGGAAGCTCGGCGACTTCGCCCGCAGCCGCTCCCTGTAGCGCTCGAACCCCTCGCCGATGTCGACGACCGGGGAGGCCAACTCCTCGGCGGCGTGCGGCACGAAGAGCCCCTGGCCGGCTTCGAGGTTGTCGAACTCCCAGGACGACAGCGCGCAGCACCGCAGTAACCCGCCGGCGTCCAGCCGGATCCCGGGCCGCAGCACGGCCCCCTGGCTGTCGGACACCCCGAGCCCGATGGCCCGGCCCTGCCCCAGGGGTCCCCTCTCGTAGGGGAAGAACCCGACCGGGGAGTCGTCGTCCAGCAGTACCGCCACTCTCGCTCCGGGCCTGACCTGCCCCACCGCGGTGGTGAACGCCGGGTCGAGAAAGGGATTCGCGGGGGCCGCGGACTCCGTCCGAATCTCCCGCCACATCTTCTGGTCGTTCGGGCCCAGTTCGTCCGGCCTCAGAACGAGAACGCGCTTTCCAGGCAACTCTGCCTCCTGTGTCATCGGCATGGGGACACACGAAGGCCTGCTGTTCGCCGCGAATCGGCACCAGGCAGTACTCAGGCCGCACGGCGCAGGCCCTTGTCGGTACTGCCGTCACTCAGCAGCGGAACGTCTGCAGCTCAGCGGCGTTCGGGGCGGATCCGACCGTCCCCGCACACCGGCTCGTCCCCGCCGCCCGGAGGTCCGTACCGCCCCGGTCCACCACGGGCGCCCCGCTCACCACCGCGCTCGCCCCGGCCGCACCCGCGGCCCTCGGTGTCCGTGCCGCCAGATGCCGGAGCGACGGCTCCTCCTCGCACGGACAGGGCTCCCCGGCTCCTTCGGCCTCAGGCGTAGAAGTCGCACCGGTTGCCCGCACATCCACGGCTGCCGTGACGGCGGCCCCCGCCGTGCGCTCGCCCTGCGTCAGCCCGGGCACGACGAGGTGCAGCAACAGCAGGCAGGCCACCAGGCCCACCGCCGCTGCCCATCGTCGCCACACCATCAGACCCCCCGACACGGCCGGCTGCGCCTACCAGTAGGCCGAGCGCATCTCGCCCCGTCAAGCCCTTGTGGCCCGATTCGCCCCCCTCGGCCAGTTGCTGCCGAAATCCAACAGAAAGCGCTGCCGCCCTCCTTGGGATCAGGTCAGCGGCTGCCGCCGGGCGTACTCAGTACCTCGCCCGCCTTCGGCGCCCGGACATCGAGCGGCTCGTCGAAGGTGCTGAACGAGGTGGTGGTGTGCTGCGCGCCGTTCTTGTACACGGTCTTGAGCAGGTAGGGCTCGCCTTCCCCGGCCACGTAGAAGGTGTACGTCCCTTCCTTGTCAGCCTTGTCCGTCACGATCAACTCGACGGCCTTCGTGCCCCCGACCCGGGTGGAGCCACCCTTCTTCGCCGTGCCGAACGAGTCGAAGGGCCGTTCGCACGAGGTGAGGCCGTCGCCCGAACCGGCCGGGTCCACCGGCGTCTTCACCCACAGCTTCTGCTCACCGGTGGCTCCCGGGGTCTTCTTCCACTTCCGCAGGTAGGCCCGGTTCGGCCGGACGTAGTCGGTCTCGCCCAGCCGGATCTGCTCCAGGGCGCCGCCTCCGGGCATCTCGGTCTTCGACCTGCACCGGCTGTCCAGGTCGGTCACGAGATGGCTGGTGACGGTACCGCTCGTCGTGCGGTTGGTGATGTCGACGGTGACGGAATCCAGCTTTCGCATCGTCGCGTTGGCCTCGTCGAGGAGGTCGCCGGCGGACTTGTCCTCGCCGGTGCCGCACCCGGCCAGGGCGGCGCCCGCCAGCAGACACGCGAGCGCGGTCGTCGTCACGGTAGCCATGGCCCGCACGGAGCCCCCCTGATGTTCGTGTCGGCCGATGATCAGCACGGGAGCCTACCTGTCCGCCGGTGCGCGCGGCGGACAGTCCGGGTTCAGGCTCCGGAACCGGACTCCCGGACCAACTCGATCGCCCGGCCAAGGGTGTCGAGCCGGTCGTCCAGGGTCTCGCCGGCCGGATAGAGACGGACCGTGTTCACACCGGCGTCCCGCCAGACCCGCAGCCGTCGCCGCACCATCTCCTCGGTGCCGATGAGCGTGGTGGCCAGCACCATCTCGTCGGTGACGAGACCCGCCGCACCGTCCCGGTCGCCCGCCTGCCAGCGTTCCCGCACCTCCGCCGCGACCTCGGCCCAGCCCTGACGGCCGTAGGCCTTGTTGTAGAAGTTGGTCGACGCGGAACCCATGCCGCCCAGGCTGAAGGCGAGTTCCTTCCTCCGGTCCGCGATCATGGCGCCGAGCGCCTCCTCGTCCCGGGCGAACGCGACCTCGGCGCCCTGGCAGACGTCGAACCCGGCGCGTTCGCGGCCGGCGGCGGCCAGCCCCTCGTCCAGCGGAGCGAAGTAGGCGTCCGCCGCGCCCTCCGGTACGAAGCTGGTGCCGAGCCAGCCGTCCGCGACCTGGCCGGTCAGCCGCAGCATGGCGGGCGACAGCGCGGCCAGGTAGACGGGGACGGGGTGCTCGGCCCGCATCGACAGGCGCATCGGCACCGCCTCCCCGCCGGGCAGCGGAATCCTGAACTCGGAGCCCGAATGGGAGATCTTGCCGCCCGCGACCACCTGCCGCACGATCTCCACCGTCTCGCGCATCCGGGCCAGAGGACGGGCGAACGGCACCCCGTGCAGGCCCTCCATCACCTGCGGTCCGGACGGGCCGAGACCCAGCAGGAAACGCCCGCCGGACAGGTTGGACAGGGTGATCGCCGCCTGGGCGAGGGCCACCGGCGTACGCGTCCCGACCTGCATGACCGCGGAGCCCAGCAGCATCCGTTCCGTACGGGCCGCGTAGAACCCCAGGGCGGACGGGGCGTCCGACCCCCACGCCTCGGCGACCCAGCAGACGTCCAGCCCCAGTTTCTCCGCCTCGACGACGAAGTCGGCCTGCCGGGACCAGGAACCGAGGGCCGCCGCTTCTACGGTCGTCGCCGTGCGCATCACGCCTCCGCCCGCTGCCTGATGTGCTCCAGCGTGGCGGTCATGCCCCGCTCGAACTCCCGCAATCTCACGAACACGATCTTCTGCTCCTTCTCCGGCATGGCGTCGATCGCGAAGGAGAGGCCGGAGCGCCCCGGCCCCATCCGCATCCACTGCGACAGCTCGGTCCCGCCGTCCCTGGGCTCGAGCCCGAACCGCCAGACGGCACTGGGCTCGGCCGGATCCCCGACCGCCCAGGCGAACACCCGCTCCGGGTCACATGCGACGACGGTGGAGGTCGTCTCCCACTCGCCGAACGTCTCGTGCCTGCTCCGGCCGGTGAACCGCGCCCCGACGGCGGGCCCGGCGGCTCCGTCGGCCCACCCCGCCCACCGCAACTCCTCGCTCAGGTCCGGCATCCGCGTCACATCCGACACCAGCGCCCACACTCTCCCCGGCGGAGCGGCGATCCACGTCGTCACCTCGACCGTCGGTTGGTCCGCGTACCGCGCGCCCGTCCACTCCATCGCGTGCCGGCCTCCTCGTCGACAGGGATTGTGGCAGCAGAGTTGCGTAATAAGACTCACTAGGTCAAGAGGGCGCGTGTGTCCATGCCTTTAACGGGTGGTGAAGGTGGGCGTCGACGTGCCCCAGTGCGCGGAACCACGCTCGCTGGGCCGCGTACGCTACCGATGGCTGCACCCCGGGGGATCTTCACGTCTGACGTGCCCGCCGGTGGGGGAGCCACCAGGGACGGCAGTGGCCGAGCCGATCCGTCGGCGGGCACCATGAATTACGGCCGGGCGCGGTCGCGAGGGTGCGCCCGAGCCTTCGAGTGGAGGAACGAGATGGGATCGGCGATGGGGGAGCGGGATCACCGCCGGCAGAGATGGGCGGCCAGAGGAGCCCTGGCCGCGGTCGCGCTGGCGGCGTTGCTGCCTCTCGTCTTCGGCGGTCTGAAGGGACTGCTGCTGCTTCTGGCCGGCCTGGTGGGACTCGCCCTGACCGCGGCGGCGCTCTGGTGGGTCCTGTCCCGCCGCGGACCGGTACGCATGGCGGCGGCCGTGCTGGCCGTCGTCGCCCCCGTCGGCGTCATCATCCTCTTCGCGGCCGCGAATCTGATCTGGGTGGTCTTCGCCTCGCTGCTGCTGTGGTGCGTCGCGGTCTGGACCGGCCGCTACGCCCTGCGCAGCACGGGGCTGCGGCCGGTACGGGTCAAGGAGTACCGCACACCGCCGCCGCAGCGCCCCTTCCTCCTGCTCAACCCGCGCTCCGGTGGCGGCAAGGTCGAGAAGTTCTCCCTCAAGGAGAAGGCCGAGGAGCTGGGCGCCCGGGTCGTCCTGCTCGACCCGGAGCACCACCAGGACGTCACCGCCCTGGCCAAGGCCGCCGTGGCCGACGGAGCCGACCTCCTGGGCGTCGCGGGCGGCGACGGTACGCAGGCGATGGTCGCCGCCGTCGCCGCGGAACACGACCTTCCGTTCCTCGTCATCTCGGCCGGCACACGCAACCACTTCGCCATGGACCTGGGCCTGGACCGGGACGACCCGTCCACCTGCCTCGACGCCCTCACCGACGGGGTGGAACTCCGCGTCGACCTCGGCTTCGCCGACGACCGCCCGTTCGTCAACAACGCGTCGTTCGGCGTCTACGGGGCCGTCGTCCAGAGCCCCGGCTATCGGGAGGACAAGGTGGGCGCCGCGCTGGAGCGGCTGCCCGAGCTGCTCACCCGGCAGAGCGGCCCGCGGCTGACGGCGAGCGCCGACGGCACCACCATCGCCGACCCGCAGGCCGTCCTGGTGAGCAACAACGCCTATCGCATGGACGACCCGTTCGGCTTCGGCCGGCGCGAGCGGCTCAACTCCGGGAAGCTGGGCGTGCTCGCCCTCCGCGTGGACAGTGCCGTGGAAGCGGCCGAACTCCTGCTGTCCCCGCGCCCGGAAGGCCTCACCGTGCTCACCGCCCAGCACGTCGTCGTCCACTCCGACGAACCGCATCTCGAAGTCGGCCTCGACGGCGAGGCGCTCACCCTGCCCGCCCCCGTCCACTGCCGCATCGCACGCCGGGCCCTGCGCGTCCGGGTGCCCCGCAACCGCCCCGGAGTCCCCGAGGCGCCACCGCGCCTGGACTGGCGCAGGCTCCGCAAACTGGCGGCCGCGGTCGGCCGTACCGCCGCACCCACCCGCTCCCGGCGCACCTGAGCACCGAGCCCGGCCTCCTTTGAAAGGTCCCCCGCGCCGCTTCGGGCACGGGGGACCTCGCGCATGCGCTCGAGCGGGCTACGCGCCCTTCGGCCCCGCCTGCTGCACGACCTCGAAGGACCAGAGGGTGGAGTCGCTCGCGGCGGGCTTGGGCCGCTCGCCGCCCTCGCCGCCGCCCTGGTGCGCGGCCTTCATCGGCCCCTCCATCCAGGCCTGGAACGACGCCTCGTCACGCCACCGCGTGTAGACGAGGTAGGTGTCGGTGCCCTCCACCGGGCGGAGGAGCTCGAACCACTCGAACCCGTCGGAGCCCTCCACGGTGTGCGCGCGGGAGGCGAACCGCTTCTCCAGCGTCTCCCGCTGCTCGGCGGGCACGGTCAGCACATTGATCTTGACTACGCTCATGGCCCCATCTTGCCCGATGGCACATCCGCGCCGACCGGGACCTGCACCCCCGGGATGTTTTGAACGCGTTCAAATGTGAGCTAGGGTCGATCTCACACGTCGAGGGGGAGACCTTCATGAAGATCGTGATACCCGGCGGGACCGGGCAGGTCGGCACGGTCCTCAAGCGCGCGCTGAGCGCCGCCGGACATGACGTCGTGGTACTGAGCAGGCGACCCGCACGCCAGGGTGAAGTGCACTGGGACGGTGCGACCGCGGGACCGTGGGTGGAAGAGATCGACGGCAGCGACGTCGTCGTCAACCTGGCCGGCCGGAGCGTGAGCTGCCGCTACACCCCGGCCAACCTCCGCGACATGATGGACTCGCGGGTCGACTCCGCCCGGGTCGTGGGCGAGGCCATCGCCAAAGCCGCCCGGCCGCCCCGGGTCTGGCTCCAGATGAGCACCGCGACCGTCTACGCCCACCGCTTCGACGCGCCCAACGACGAGGCCACCGGCGTGATCGGCGGAGCCGAACCCGACACGCCCGGCTACTGGGCCTACAGCGTCGACATCGCCAAGGCCTGGGAGCGGGAGCAGGAGACGGCCGACACGCCGGACACCCGGAAGGTGGCCCTGCGCGCGGCCATGGTGATGAGCCCGGACCGCGGCGGTGTCTTCGACGTCCTGCTGCGGCTGGCCCGGCTCGGCCTCGGCGGCCCGGTCGCCGGCGGAGCGCAGTACGTGTCCTGGATCCACGACCAGGACTTCGTCCGGGCGGTGGAATTCCTCGTCGCCCGGGACGACATCACGGGCCCGGTCAATCTCGCCGCTCCCACGCCCCTGCCGCAGCGTGCCTTCATGCGCGACCTGCGTACCGCCTGGGGGATGCCGGTGGGTCTGCCCGCCACACGCTGGATGGCCGAGGCCGGCGCCTTCGTGCTGCGTTCTGACACCGAACTGCTGCTGAAGAGCCGACGCGTCGTCCCCGGCCGTCTGCTGGAGGCGGGCTTCGCTTTCGGCCACCCTGGCTGGCCGGAGGCCGCGGACGACCTCGTACGGCGGCTGCGCGCCCGGGGCGATCGGCGAGAGTGAGCCGGTGTCAGCTCTGTCCCTGGCCCTGTTCGAGGGCCTGTCCGCTCCTGTGTGCGCCGCCCTCGGCGGTCAGCGGCGGCCGCGGAGCTTGCCCAGCAGGCGCTGGGCCTGTGCCCGCTTACGGGGGTCGGCCGCGGCCCGCCGCGCCTGCTCGACGGCCCGCCGCCCCTGCGGACTCCGGGCGAACTGCTTGATGCGATCCAGAATGTTGGCCATGAGGCACCTTCCCCAGTGTTCTGACGTGCTTGTTGTCTGAGGCTCGCCTACCCCTCCGACGAGGTGCTCAGCCCTCACCCGGCCCGACAGTACGCGACCGAACGTGTTTGCCGACCGAGTCAGAGGCAAGTCGGTGTCCATGACTGAACAGAACAAGCGCACGAATCAGAAGCCGACCACCATATCGACGACGGAGTCCAAGGCGCGTGGCGCGGCGGACAAGGCGACCGCGCCGACGTCCCAGGCCGCGAAGCGTGCGGCGGCCAAGGTCGATGACGCGGGGTCAGCGGTCAAGGCCGGCGCCGAGCGCTCCGCGGAGGCGACGACGGCGGCCATGCAGACCGCGGCCAAGGGCGTCGAGGCCGGCCGCCAGGCGGTCGTCACGGCCTCGGGCCACGTCGCGGCCACGGCCAAGACGGCCTGGACGGTCATCGCCCACCGCAAGATCGTCGCCGCGGGCGTCGGAGCCGGCCTGACCGCCCTGAGCGCCGCGTCGTACGCGGTGGGACGCCGCGCGGAACGCGGCACGCACGGCCCCGTCACCCGGTTCACCGGCGGACGGATCTGACCACGGCTCGGGCGTTCGATGTGACGGTCACGAGGAGGGCAGGCGGCGCGGCGCGCATCACCGGACTTCCCGGTGGTCCGCAGCGCCGCCTCCTTGTGGTCTCCGGCGCGCCTCGGCCTCCGGAGGCACCGCCTCCGCGTGCTCCATAGCAACTCCCGCCGTCCGAGGCGCCTCCTTCTCGTGGCTTGGCGCACATCCGGCCCTCGTAGTGGTGTCCCCCTCGCGCGGCACGGCCGTGACGAGGAAGGATGAGACCGCAAGCGAAGGATCAACCCATGCGGAGGAGCGGGCCCATGCAGCACGAGCGAGCGGGCAATCCGGCCGGTTTCGAGGATCTCGTCGATGTGGCCCGGCTGGTGACCGCGTACTACGCGCTCCACCCCGACCTGGACGATCCTGGGCAGCGCGTCACGTTCGGGACCTCCGGACACCGCGGATCGTCCCTGGCGAGCGCGTTCAACGACGACCACATCGCCGCCACCAGCCAGGCCATCTGCGAGTACCGCGCCGATCAGGGCATCGACGGCCCTCTCTTCCTCGGCGCCGACACCCATGCCCTGTCGGAGCCCGCGCGCGTCACCGCCCTGGAGGTGTTCGCCGCCAACGAGGTGACGGTGCTCATCGACGACGCGGACGGCTACACGCCGACCCCGGCCGTCTCGCACGCCATCCTCGCCCACAACCGCGGCCGCACCACGGGGCTCGCGGACGGCGTGGTGGTCACGCCCTCCCACAACCCGCCCGGCGACGGAGGGTTCAAGTACAACCCGCCCAGCGGCGGCCCCGCCGCCTCCGACGCCACCTCCTGGATCCAGGACCGGGCGAACGAGATCATCCGGGGCGGCCTGAAGGACGTACGGCGCATCCCCTACGCCCGGGCCCTCGCCGCCCCCACCACCGGCCGCTACGACTTCCTGGGCACCTATGTCGCCGACCTGCCCAGCGTGCTCGACCTGGACGCGATCCGGGCGGCCGGGGTACGCATCGGGGCGGACCCGCTGGGCGGGGCGTCCGTCGCCTACTGGGGCCGCATCGCCGAACAGCACGGCATCGACCTCACCGTGGTCAACCCGCACACCGACCCCACCTGGCGGTTCATGACGCTGGACTGGGACGGCAAGATCCGCATGGACTGCTCGTCGCCGTACGCGATGGCCTCGCTCATCGAGCAGCGCGACCGCTTCGACATCTCCACCGGCAACGACGCCGACGCCGACCGGCACGGCATCGTCACCCCGGACGCGGGCCTCATGAACCCCAACCACTACCTGGCCGTCGCCATCTCCTACCTGTACGCCCACCGCGACCGCTGGCCGGCCGCCACCGGCATCGGCAAGACCCTGGTGTCCTCCGCCATGATCGACCGCGTCGCCGCCGACCTCGGCCGCGAACTGGTCGAGGTGCCCGTCGGGTTCAAGTGGTTCGTGGACGGGCTGGCCGGCGGCACCATCGGCTTCGGCGGTGAGGAGTCGGCCGGGGCGTCCTTCCTGCGCCGGGACGGCTCCGTGTGGACCACCGACAAGGACGGCATCATCCTGGCGCTGCTCGCCTCCGAGATCACGGCGGTCACCGGCAAGACCCCGTCGGAGCACTACGCCACGCTGGCCGCCCGCTTCGGCGAGCCCGCCTACGCCCGGATCGACGCCCCGGCGTCCCGCGAGGAGAAGGCGCTCCTCGGCAAACTCTCCCCGGCCCAGGTCAGCGCGGACACCCTGGCCGGAGACGCGGTCACCGCTGTCCTCACCGAGGCCCCGGGCAACGGCGCCCCCATCGG
The DNA here is from genome assembly GCF_042674225.1 of Streptomyces sp. NPDC056948. NCBI lineage: Bacteria > Bacillati > Actinomycetota > Actinomycetes > Kitasatosporales > Streptomycetaceae > Streptomyces > Streptomyces sp. NPDC056948. Next base: position 2,960 of record NZ_JBHUQX010000280.1, on the reverse strand, counting down.
CGGCATCAAGGTGACCACGGACAACGCCTGGTTCGCGGCCCGCCCCTCGGGCACCGAGGACGTCTACAAGATCTACGCCGAGTCCTTCCTCGGCCCCGACCACCTCGGCCGGGTCCAGGAGGAGGCCAAGAGCGTGGTGCTGACGGCACTGGGGGGCTGAGCACCGGCAGGGACCGGACACGGCCCGGGCCACGTCATCGTGGCCTGGGCCGTACGGGGCTGCCGGCTCGTCCTCGCGGACCGCGATACAGGACACTGGGGGAAGATCCGATCCGGGGAAGGACCGTCACGTGATCATCTTTGGCACCAAGGGGTACCTGTACCAGCTGGCGATACTGACGCTGGTCTGCGGGCAGTGCGGCAATCCCGCCGCGCACACGCTCAGGAAGCGCGTCACGAAGTTCACGCTGTTCTTCGTGCCGCTGTTCCCGATCTCGACGAAGTACCTGACGCAGTGCACCTTCTGCGGCGCGGAACAGAAGGTGACCAAGGAACAGGCGGAGCAGCTGCAGACCCAGAGCGCGGGCGGCCAGGACGGTCAGACGTACGGGCAGCCGGAGCAGCAGCAACACCGCTTCTAGGGACCCGCACCGCGACCGGTGAGCGCCTCCGGTCCCGCCTACGGCGATCAGCTCACCGGTCGCCCACGGGCGCCGCACCCTCCTGTGCCCGGCGCCGCCGCTCGCACCGCAGCGCCACAGCCGTCGCGACCGCCCCCGCTCCCTCCCACAGGCCCACACCCACGAAGACACCCGGCGCCCTTCCGCCGAGCGCGGCGACGGTGAAGACCGCGCACGTGAGCAGCCGGAACGGCACGGTCCACCGGAAGAAGGCCCGCCAGTCGGCCAGTGCCGCCAGCACGTAGTACACGCCCATGTTGAGCGCCACCATGGACGACGCCGACATGAACGCGGGCGTGAGGGCCCCCGGCGGCGCGCTCGTCCGGAGCGGCGAGACCGAGCAGCGACAACTGCGCGGCCGGTGAGACCAGACCCACCGCCCCGAGGGCGGCTGCGAGCACGCCGAAGACGGTTCTCTTTCGGTCGGCAGCGATCTGTGTGGCAACCGGAAGATCTCGGGTACCCGACCCGCCACGGGCCCGGACCTGTGCTGCGGGCCGATGGGCCTCCTGCAGTCGACCAGCGAAAACGGAGGCATGAAGATGAGCACCGTCAAGGAAACCGTGGAAGTCGACGTTCCTGTCCACACTGCCTACAACCAGTGGACGCAGTTCGAGGAGTTCCCGAAGTTCATGGAGGGCGTCGAGGAGGTCAGGCAACTGGACGACCGCCACAACCACTGGACCACCAAGATCAGCGGAGTGCGGCGCGAGTTCGACACCGAGATCGTCGACCAATTGGCCGATGAGCGCGTCACGTGGCGCACGACCAGCGGCGACATCAATCAGAGGGGCTCTGTCCGCTTCGAGCGCGTCGACGACACCCACACCAGGGTCGAGCTGGTGATGGACATCGAGCCCAGCGGAGCCGCGGAGAAGGCGGCGGACATGACCGGCACGATCGACCGCCGGGTCAAGGGCGACATGAAGCGCTTCAAGCAGTACATCGAGGAGCGCGGAGCCGAGTCCGGCGCCTGGCGCGGACGCATCCAGCCCGGCGGCACCGGCCCCGCTCTCTGACCGTCACGTTCCGCCCCGGACCCGGCCTCCACCATGGAGGCCGGGTCCTTCTTTTGCCCGCGCCCGCGGAGAAGAGGTGATGATTCGGCCATCGTTATGACATGCACCTGTCCATATCGGCCTCCTGGTGGCACGCTGCCCTCTGACTGTCCGCAGTGACACCCCTGCCTGACCGGGCGGACGGTTCCCCGCCGCCCGGCCCCCGCAGCAGAAGGAGACCGCGTGATAGGCAGACCCCGCAGCCTTCGCCCATCCGGCGGCACCACCCGCGTTCGCCACACCGTCCTCGGCACACTCGCCGGCGTCGCCGCACTCCTGGCGACCGGTGTCACCGCCGCACCGGCGAGCGCCGCGCCCGAACCGGGAGTCATGGCACCCTCGGCGCAGGAACGCGCCCTCGACTTCTGGACCCCGCAGCGGATGCGCGCGGCCGCCCCGCTCGACGTCCTGTCCGTCGACCGCTCCGACGTACGGGCATCCGCACCGCGCAAGGGCAAGGCGACCGTCGTGGCACCCAGCGCACCCGTCTCCGACGTGGGACCCCTGGCGATCCCGCACGGCGGCGGCCCCTGGTCCGGCGGGGGAGCGGTGACCAAGACAGCGGGGAGGGTCTTCTTCACCTACCAGGGGCGAACCGCCTCCTGCTCCGGCAACGCCGTCACCAGCGCCAACAAGAGCACCGTCATCACCGCCGGGCACTGCGTGAAGATGCAGGGAGCCTGGCACACCAACTGGGTGTTCGTGCCGGGCTATCACGACGGGCAGCGCCCGTACGGCACCTGGGCCGCGTCCAAGACCCTGTCCACGCCGCAGTGGACGGCCAGTGAGGACATCAACTACGACATCGGCGCCGCCGTCGTCGCCCCGCTGGACGGGAAGCAGCTGACCGACGTGGTCGGCGGCCAGGGGCTGGCCTTCAACACCGGCTACAACAAGCCCATGTACTCCTTCGGCTTCCCGGCGGCCGCTCCGTACGACGGCGAGAAGTTCATCTACTGCAGCGGAACCACCTTCCGGGACTTCCTGCTCTCCAGCGACCACGGTCTGACCTGCAACATGACCGGAGGCTCCAGCGGAGGCCCGTGGTTCACCCAGTTCGACGAGGCCACCGGGTCCGGCCTGCAGTCCTCGGTGAACAGCTTCAAGTACAACTTCCTGCCGAACGCCATGTACGGCCCGTACTTCGGCGCGGACGCGCAGAACCTGTACCAGAGCGCGCAGTCGTCCTGAGCCATCGCACCGGCCGGGAGCCGGGTCCTCCGCCCAACAGCGGGGGTGGCCCCGCTCCCCCACGCCCGGTCAGCCCCGGGCCCCCCCGCTG
>NZ_JBHUQX010000279.1:0-12607 GCF_042674225.1 Streptomyces sp. NPDC056948 | reverse complement strand
GTCGGAGAGTTCAGATCGTAAATGCTCCTCGAAGGGATCATCGAAGGCATGGACAGGAACGTGTCCGTCGGGTCCGGGGAGCGGCTGCTGGATGAACTGGTCAGGGCGGCCCAACTGGCATCACCTGCGGAAATGCCCGTGGTCCTTAACCGGTATACCGAGGCCATGGGCTTGGGCAGGGCCGTTGTCTATCTGGTCGACATCCAGCAACGACTGCTGGTGCCGTTTGTCGAAGGCGAGCCGGAACTGGAGCTCGACACTTCGCTGGCCGGATGGGCCTACCGCACCGACTCTCTCCGAGTGGAAGAAACCCCCTCCGGAGGGCTGAACATGTGGCTGCCCCTGGCCGACGGAGCGGAGCGGCTGGGTGTCGTGGAGCTGAACATGAGCACCCTGGACGGGCTCAAGCTACGGCGCTGCCGAACGGCGGCGCTGCTCCTCGCACTGATCATCACGTCCAAGCGCACCTACAGCGACACCATCGCGCAGCGCATGCGCACCAGGCCGATGCACCTGCCCACGGAGATGGTGAGGGCATTTCTCCCTCCCCGGTCGATCGGCACCGGGCGGGTCGTGTCGACGGCGGTTCTGGAACCTGCGTACGAACTGGGCGGCGACGCTTTCGACCATGCGTTCACCGAGGAGGTTCTGCACGCCTCAGTCCTTGACGGCATGGGGCACGATCTGGCGTCCGGTCTTGCCACCTCTGTCGCCATGGCAGGCTGCCGTAACGCCCGGCGCAGCGGGGCAGACCTGAACGAACTCGTGGGCACCATGGACGATGCGTTGGCGAAGTGGCTTCCGGATCAGTTCTGCACGGGTGTCTTCACCCAGTTGCACATGCCCACCGGTGTGCTGCGCTGGTGCAATTGCGGCCACCCGCCTCCGTTGCTCATCCGTCGCCACCGCCTGCTCCACAAGGCCTTGGAGCGGCCACCTGAGCCTCCTTTGGGCATGCCCGCCAATCTCGCCGGGACCACCCGTCAGATGCACGACGTCAACCTCGAACCCGGTGACCGAGTACTGCTCTACTCAGACGGCGTCGTGGAATCACGCGACGAGGCAGGCGAAGAGTTCGGCCTGGGGCGCTTTACCGACTACATCATCCGGTCGACCGCAGCAGGGCAGAGCGCCCCGGAAGTGCTGCGCCTGCTCATCCATGCCATCCTCGAGCATCAGCACAACGAACTCAGCGACGACGCCACGATCTTGATGTTCGAGTGGCAGCCCCCTGACGAGTGGCAGCCCCCTGATCCGTGACCGCAGGAGCATGACCTCCTTCACGGCAGGAACGCGGCAAACGAGTTCGGCACCCGGGATTTGAGGTGCTGCCATTCGCCGGCACTCACATGGCGCTCCAGAGTTTTCAGTACGGTGCGCACCAGCTTCTCGCTGCCACCCTCGACCGCATAGGGGAATTCACTCCGGACCCGTGCGAGGAACTCCTCGTTGCTCATCTTTACGGGCGTTTCGGCCGGTTTCCAGCCGTCGTAGTAGACACCTCTGACGAGGGTCGGCAGTTGGGCGCCGAACTGTACGGCCGTCTCGACCGGAAGACGATCCCGAAGCGGGTGCAGCACGGCCCGCAGTGCCGCGTACGACTGCCTACGCCGTTCTTTGGGCCACTCGAAAGCCTCCTCGACGTCCTTGAGGAGCCGATTGGCCTTGTCCACCATGGTGTCGAACGAGGAGAAACCTGTATCAACCATTTTCGTGGGCCTTTCGTTCTGGGCGCCTCACGGGCTCAGTCCGCGAGGTCGGCCTTGCCGAACAGGACCGCGTAACTGGAGGGGAGTTGGCTGATGATCTGATTCAGTTCTCCGCCGGTGACAGCGTCGGCAACGGTGGTCAGGACCGCGCTGGCGTCCCACTGCGCAGTACGCGGCCGGGCATGGGTGCGCTCGGCGACCCGGCGGTAGAACTCTTCGATCCCGAAGCTCTGCGCCTGCTGCGGCGTGGCATGGTCCAGAACCTGTCCCAGCGGGCCGGGCATCTGGGATGCGAGGTCCTTGACCTCTCCCGGGCTGATCCGTTGGGCCAGCACTTCCAGCACGGCGTTGGTGACGTCCGCGGCTTCGTCCTGGTCCTTGTATTCGCCTCGCTCGCGTACATGGGCGAGGAATCCGTCGTATTTCATCGCTGCCTCCTTCTGCCTGGTCACCGCTGGTCCTGGGGTCCCCCTTGTGCGCTCTCGGGCCGGCCGGGTCCGTCCGCCGGCGCGTAGCTGCCGTTCGCAAGGCTCTTGGCCCGGGACTCCCGCTCGGACTCACGCAGGGCACGGCGGAAGCGTCCGGGGCCCCAGGAACGGCCGCCCACGGCCTGTTCGAGTTGGTCGCGGCTCGTCGGGCCGGATTCTTGGAGCGTGTGGGTGATCTGTTCGACCTCGTCGTCGAGGCGTTGTTCGGCCATGGCGGACGTACGGCTTGCCGTGCCCGCGGTGCCGGCCATCCCCGGCGAGTACATCCTGCTGCCCGGCCCGGTGCCCGGGCGGTAGCGGCGGGCTCCAACGCGCTCCCGCTCCCGGCGGCGGGCGGTGCGGTCGGCGATCCGCTGTTCCCGCTCGGCCGCGGCCTGCCGGACGTGCTCGGGCCGGCGGCGGTCTCGTGCGTCCTGTGGCGCGGGATCGTTGCGCCAGGCTGCCTCGGTTTCCTCAGCGGTGAGCGGCCGGGCGATGTTCTCCAGGGACTGTTGTTCGGCCCGGACACCGAAGAAGACCTCGGCCAACCCGCCGAGTGCCATGGCTGCCGCTCCGACGAGGAAGCCGATGGCCACCAGGTCCGCATCGCCACTGTGAATCAAGTGGCCGAACAGCAGCGGGCCGGTGATTCCGCCCACGGCCGTGCCGATCGCGAAGAACAGCGAGATGGACAGGGCTCGGGTCTCCATGGGGAAGACCTCACTCACCGTCAGGTAGGCCGAACTCGCTCCCGCGGACGCCACGAAGAAGGTCAGCGAGACCAGCAGGAAGAACCACCATGTCGTCAGCGAGCCGTTGACCAGCAGGACGGCGAGGACGGCCGCCACGACTGCCGAGCCGAAGTAGGTGCCCGCGATCATCGGCTTTCTGCCCACGGTGTCGAACAGTCGGCCGAGAAGGAGTGGTCCGAGGAAGTTGGCGATGGCGAAGAGGGCCAGGAAGTAGGGGATCGAGCCGGAGCCGATGTCGAAGAAGCCGTTCAGGATCGTGCCCAGGTCGAAGACGATCGCGTTGTACAGGAACGCCTGTCCGACGAAGAGCGCCAGACCGAGAACGGCGCGACGCGGGTACCGCCGCAGAGCCACGCCGGCGATCTCCCTGAACGGAATGACGTCGCGCTGCCGTACGGTGACCGCCTCGCCCGGTTCCGGCAGCTCGCGGTCGGTCTCTTGGCGCACCTCGGCCTCGATCCGGTCGACGATGCGTTCAGCCTCGGCTTCATGCCCGTGGATGAACAGCCAGCGCGGACTCTCCGGCACATGGCGGCGTACCAGCATGATGCCCAGGCCCAGGATGCCGCCCAGGCCGAAGGCCAGCCGCCAGCCGAGGTCGTCTGCCAGCAGACTCTCGTTGAGAAGCAGCACGGCGACCAGGCTGCCGAGCGCGGCACCGACCCAGTAGCTGCCGTTGATGGCCAGATCCACCTGCCCGCGGTTGCGGGCTGGAATCAGCTCGTCGATGGCCGAGTTGATCGCGGCGTACTCTCCGCCGATGCCCATTCCGGTGATGAAGCGGGCGAGGTAGAGGTACCAGGCGTCGTGGGCGAACGCGGTCGCGACGGTGGCGAGGATGTAGATGCCGAGTGTGAGCATGAACAGCTTCTTGCGCCCGTAGCGGTCGGTGAGTCTCCCGAACAGGAGAGCACCCGCGCATGCGCCTGCCACGTAGATGGCGGCGGCAGTGCCTATGTCGGCGCTGGTCAGGTTGATGCCGCTGCCCGGCTCGGTCATACGGGCGGCAACGGCCCCGACGATCGTCACTTCGAGTCCGTCCAGAATCCAGACGGTTCCCAGACCGATGACGATCCGCCAGTGGAATCGGGACCACGGCAGCCGGTCAAGCCGGGCGGGGACCTTGGTGGTGACGACACCGAGTTCGGCGGTGGTGGTCATGCCATGCCTCCTCGTTCAGGGCCCTGGGATGTTGCCTGGAGAGGGACAGAACAGGCCGGAATGGACCGGTCCGCATAGGGTGGTCTTCTGTGCTGCGCTGCCACCTTCTGGGACACCGTTTTCGCTTCCTCCATGAGGACGACACGATGCTCTGGCACTGCGAGCGTGGGTGCGGAGCGGAGGGAAGCAAGCGATATCCGACGGCCCAGGACGCCGAGCGTTACGCACGGGCGTTCGACCGCGAGGACCAGGCGGACATGGGCCGGCGAGCACCGCTGGGTCTGCTCCCCCTTCGGCTGTTGCGCGCCTGGCGTCTGCGGCGCCGCAAGGAAGCCGGTGGGGAGCCGCGTGCCGAGTCTCCGCCGCCGTGAGGGGTTGTGATACGGGACGTCGTTCATGAGTCACCCCGAATGTCGAGCCTCGCCGGCCCGGCCGCGGCGCCGGACGGATGTCCGGAACCGCGGCGTTCGCGTCTCAGCCGCTGCTCCCGGTGCTTTCACTCGTCTCGCTGATCTCGACGTGCCGGGGCTTTGCGACCTCGGCCTTGGGGACGGTGATGGTGAGCACCCCGTCCGACATCTGCGCATTGATCTTTTCGGTGTCGACCTCTCCGGGCAGCCGCAGCCGGTACTCGAAGGCTCCGGTGCGGCGAGTGCTCCGGCGCAGGACGCCTTTGCGTTCCTTCTCCTTGATCTCTCCGGTGACCACCAGCTCCTGGCCGTTCGCTTCGACGTCGATGTCCTTGCTCTTGACGCCGGGGAGTTCGATCTCGATGTGGAAGGCGTCGTCGGACTCCGTGACATCCGCCAGAGGCGTCCACGCGACCGCGGGCGCCGCGCCTCCCACCGTGGATTCGATCAGTCCGCTCATCTCGCTGAGCAGTTGGTCGAACTCCGTCAGCGGATTGCGTGCCCAGCCAACGGGCCTGTCCTGCATTGCGCCACCGCGGTGGCGCCTGACGGGCGTGGTCATTCCCATCGCCTCCTCCTCCTCCTTCTCGTGATCTCGTCGTCCGCTGGGTGTCATGCGAGCCAAGCGGACTCCTTCCGACGGGTATGCGGGGAGCTGTCGGTGCCGCCGGGCGCGGCCGTGTGGCCCAGGCCCAGGTAGCGGTGCACGAAGTGGATGCTCATCGCGCCTTCGCCGACCGCGGAGGCCACGCGTTTCACCGAGCCGCTGCGGACGTCGCCGGCGGCGAAGACGCCAGGCAGACCGGTCTCCAACGTCAGGCAGTCGCGGCCCTGGCTCTGCCACAGTTCGGGGACGGAGCAGGCCTGCGCCTCCGCGCCGGTGAGCACGAAGCCGCGCGCGTCGAGGGCGAGCGCCCCGGACAGCCACTCGGTGTGGGGGTCGGCGCCGGTGAAGACGAACAGGGCCCGCACCGCGAGGTGGCGGTGCTCGCCCGTACGGTGGTCGACCACGGTGACCGCCTCCAGCACCTTGTCGCCGAGTGCCTCGGTCATCTCGGTGTGCAGCAGCACGCGCACCCGCGGGTGGCGCTCGACCTGATCGATCAGGTAGCGGGACATGTGCGACTCGAGGCTCGGCCCACGGACGAGCAGATACACCTGCGGTGCGAACCCGGCCAGGAAGAGCACGGCCTGGCCCGCGGAGTTGCCGCCGCCGACGACGGCCACCGGGTCGGTACGGCACTGCTGGGCCTCGTAGACGGTCGCCGAGTAGTGGACGCTCGCTCCCTCCAACGGCTCGATGCCGGGCACCTGGAGGCGGCGGTAGCGAGCGCCGGTGGCCAGAACGACGGTACGGGCGGTGATCTCGCTGCCGTCGGCGAACCCGACGGCGTAGTGACCGTCCCGCCGTTCGAGCCGGGCCGCCTCCGCCGGGACGCTGATCCGGGCGCCGAACTTGCCCGCCTGGAGGACAGCACGCTCGGTGAGTTCGGCGCCGGAGATGCCGGAAGGGAAGCCGAAGCAGTTGTCGATGCGGGAGGACGTCCCGGCCTGGCCGCCGGTGGCCATCGCCTCGACCACGGTCGTGCCGAGGCCTTCCGAGGCGGCGTTCACCGCGGCGGCGAGACCGGCCGGACCGGAGCCGACGATGAGGAGATCGCCGCGGCCGTTGCCCGACGGCAGGGGCGGCAAGCCGATCAACCGGGCCAGTTCGGCGTTGCTCGGATTGCGCAGCAGGGTGGTGTCACGCCAGATCACCAGCGGCGTCTGCTCCGGGTCGACCGCGAAGCGGCGCAGCAGCGCCTCGGCCTCCTCGTCCGTCTCCAGATCGATCCAGCGGTACGGCAGCCTGTTGCGGGCGGCGAACTCGCGCAGCCGCCGGGTGTCGGGCGAATACCGCGAGCCGATGATGCGGAAACCGGCGCCCTGCCCGACGAGCAGCGCACGGCGGCCCAGGCAGGCGCGCAGCACCACATCACCAAGGATGGAGTCCCGGGTCACCAGTTCACGCAACTGATCCATGGACAGGGCGAGGACCTCGCCGGGGTCCCTGACCATGGCGGTGTAGAAGGCCACCTGTCCGTTCAGGAGGCCGAGTTCGCCGATGAAGCGGCCGGGGCCGTGCACACGCAGCAGACGTTCGTCGGGCGTGCCGTAGCCCTCGACGATGGTGACCGAGCCACTGAGGAGGACGTAGAACGTCTCGCACCGCTCCCCCTCCCGGATCAGCACGTCACCGGCGTCAACCGCGCGCCGCCGGCCGTGCTGCGCCAGGCGGTCCATCTGGTCGTCCGACAGGCGGGGATAGGCGCCGTAGATGTCGGGGGTCTCGAAGGGGACGTTCTCCTCCGCCTCCTCCGGCACAGGCGCTGCGCCCGGCCGCGTCTCGTCGCCGGCCATCACACGAACGCCTCATGGGCGAAGCACCACCGCCAGTCCTCGCCGGGCTCCAGCGACGCCACGATCGGATGGCCGTCGACGGCTGCGTGACGGCGCGCGTGCCGGTTCGGCGAGGAATCGCAGCAGCCGACGTGGCCGCAGGTCAGGCAGAGCCTGAGGTGGACCCAGGGGGAACGCGTGGCCAGGCATTCCTCGCACCCCGGGGCGCGCGGGGTGACCGGGCGTACGAGGGCGAGGTGGGGGTCGGTCCGTACGGTCATGGCTGATCACCCTTTCCCGGCCCGTTCGCGGCCCGCGATCGACTGCTCCACCCACCGCCGCAGGGCAGGGGCAGGTGCGGCACCCGCCTGCCGGGCGATGGTCTGCCCTTCGTCGAGGACCAACAGCGTCGGTACCGCCTGGACCTCGAACCGCTGCGCCAGGCGCGGGTTCTTGTCGATGTCGACCTTGACCAGCTTGATCTTTCCCGCGAGATCGGCGGCGACCTTCTCCAGCGCGGGGCTCACCATGCGGCAGGGGCCGCACCAGGTGGCCCACAGGTCGACGACGACGGGCACGGTGGCCTGCTCGACGACCTCGGTGAAGTCGTCGTCGCCGGCGTCGGCCATCCACGGCAGAGGCTGTTTGCAGTTGCCGCACGTGGGGCGGCCCTCGGCGGCCACGGGTATCCGGTTGGTGCGCCCGCAGTGCGGGCAGGTGACGTGGGTGGCTTGCACGGTACTCATGCCGCCCTCGCTCCCTTCACGTCCTCGGGCTGCTCGTAGGTGACCACCAGCTCTGCGTGCTCGGCGTCGACGCGGACCTTCGCGCCGTCCTGGACGTCGCCGCGCAGCAGGGCGCGCCCGACCAGCGTCTCGACCTCGTGGGAGATGTAACGCCGCAGCGGCCGGGCACCGTACACCGGGTCGTAACCCTGGTGGGCGATCAACTCCCTGGCCGCGTCGGTGAGTTCGACGGTGATGCGGCGTTCGGCGACCCGCTGCCGCAGTTCGTCGAACTGCAGCTCCACGATCCGTTCGATCTGCCGCTCACCGAGCGGCTTGAACAGCACGATGTCGTCGACGCGGTTGAGGAACTCCGGGCGGAAGTGCCCGCGCAGCTCACCCATCACCAGGGCGCGGGCGTCCGGCTTGATCTCCCCCTCGGCGGTGGCGCCGTCGAGGAGGTGCTCGGAGCCGATGTTGGACGTCATGATGATCACGCTGTTGCGGAAGTCGACGGTGCGGCCTTGGGCGTCGGTGATGCGGCCGTCATCGAGGATCTGCAGCAGGGTGTTGAAGACATCGGTGTGCGCCTTCTCGATCTCGTCGAACAGCACAACCGAGTACGGCTTGCGGCGTACGGCCTCGGTGAGCTGGCCGCCTTCCTCGTAGCCGACGTATCCGGGCGGGGCCCCCATCAGCCGGCTGACGGTGTGCCGCTCCTGGTACTCGCTCATGTCGAGACGGACCATGTTCTCCTCGGAGTCGAACAGGGCCCGGGCGAGGGTCTTGGCCAGCTCGGTCTTCCCCACGCCGGTGGGACCGAGGAAGATGAACGAGCCGATGGGGCGCCGAGGGTCGCGGATGCCGGAGCGGGCGCGGATGATGGCGTCGGCGACGAGCTTGACGGCCTCGTCCTGGCCGATGACGCGCTCGCGCAGGATCTCGTCGAGGCGCAGCAGCTTCTCGCGTTCGCCCTCCTGGAGGCGGGCGACGGGAACGCCGGTCCAGGCGGCGACGATCTCGGCGATCTCCTCCTCCGTGACGACCTCGCGCAGCAGCCGGTTCTCCCCTTGCTTCGCGGCCAGTTGTTCCTCCTCTGCGGCGAGCCGGCGCTCCAGGTCCTGGAGGCGGCCGTAGCGGAGTTCGGCGGCGCGGTTGAGGTCGTAGGCGCGTTCTGCCTCCTCCGCCTCGTGGCGGACCTGCTCCAGTTCCTGGCGCAGCTCCTGCACGCGGCGGATGGCCTGCCGTTCGGCCTCCCACTGAGCGTGCTTGGCGTCGGCCTCGCCGCGCAGGTCGGCCAGTTCCTTGCGCAGCTCCTCCAGGCGGGTTTTGCTGGCCGGGTCGGTCTCCTTGGAGAGGGCGGCCTCCTCGATCTCCAGGCGGGTGACGCGGCGGGTGATCTCGTCGAGTTCGGCGGGCATCGAGTCGATCTCGGTACGCAACCGGGCGCACGCCTCGTCGACGAGGTCGATGGCCTTGTCGGGCAGGAACCGATCGGTGATGTAACGGTGGCTGAGGGTGGCCGCGGAGACCATTGCGGTGTCCTGGATCTTCACTCCGTGGAAGATTTCCAGGCGTTCGCGCAGTCCGCGCAGGATGGAGATGGTGTCCTCCACGCTCGGCTCGTCGACCAGGACCTGCTGGAAGCGGCGTTCGAGGGCGGCGTCCTTCTCGATGTGCTTGCGGTACTCGTCGAGGGTGGTGGCACCGATCATGTGGAGTTCGCCGCGGGCGAGCATCGGCTTGAGCATGTTGCCCGCGTCCATGGCTCCTTCGGCGGCGCCCGCGCCGACGACGGTGTGGAGTTCGTCGACGAAGAGCAGGATGCGCCCCTGGGCGGCCTTCACCTCGGACAGCACGGCCTTGAGGCGTTCCTCGAACTCGCCCCGGTACTTTGCCCCGGCCACCAGGGAGCCCATGTCGAGTGCGAACACGGTCTTCTCGCGCAGCCCTTCGGGCACATCGCCGCGGACGATGCGCTGGGCGAGGCCCTCGACGATGGCGGTCTTGCCGACGCCGGGGTCGCCGATGAGGACCGGGTTGTTCTTGGACTTGCGGCTGAGGATCTGGGTGACGCGGCGGATCTCGGCGTCCCGGCCGATGACCGGGTCGAGTTTGCCGTCCCTGGCCTCGGCGACCAGGTCGCGGCCGTACTTCTCCAGGGCCTCGTACGCCACTTCGGGGTTGGCCGAGGTCACTCGCTGGTTGCCGCGGATCTGGGTCAGCGCGCTCAGGAACGAGTCGCGGGTGATGCCGTGCTCCTTGAGCAGTCGTCCGGCGGCGGTGGACGAGCCCTCCTCGGCCAGGGCCAGCAGGAGGTGTTCCACGGACACGTACTCGTCCTTGAGGCGTTTGGCCTCCCGCTCGGCCGCGTCCAGCAGGCGCGCGAGCCGCTGGGTGACGAACACCTGGCCTGGGGCCGCGCCGGGTCCGGTGACCCTGGGGCGGCGCGACAGCTCCTCGCGCACGGCCGCATGGAGCTCCCCCGGCTCCCCGCCCGCCTGTTGCAGCAGCCGGGGGATCAGGCCGTCCTCCTGGTCGAGGAGCGCGAGCAGCAGGTGCTCACCGTCTACCTCGGTCTGGCCCATGCGAACGGCGGCGGTCTGCGCCTCCTGGAGGGCTTCCTGTGACTTCTGGGTGAGACGGTTCATGTCCATGGGGGTGAGTCACTCCTCCTGCCGCGGTCGCGCAGTGCGGCTTCGAGCAGGCTGATGCGGTCGAGCAGGTCGAGCACCAGACCGATGGATGCGTAGTTGAGGCAGAGTCCGGAGCGCAGCCGCTGGACGCGGGCGAGGACCGCCGGGGCCGCAGGGTCGAACACCAGGTGCCCCGCGGCGTCGCGTTCGGCGTCGACCAGGCCGAGGGCGACGAACCGGCGGACCAGGTCGGGGTGGAGGCCCGAGCGGCGGGCCACGGTGTCCAAGGACAGCCTGGGCACGGGGACGAGCGCGTACCGCACGGCCGTGGAGCCGGCGCTCGTCCGTACGGGCCACCCGCCCGCGTCGGCCCGGGCGGCCCGGCCGCCGGTCGCCGCCCATGAGGGTCGGTCGCTCATCACGTCCTCCTGGGGTCGTACGAAGAGGTGGCGGCGAGCTCCTCGAACAGCTCGCGCTCCCGGTCGCCGAGGGCGGGCGGCACCATGACGCGGAGTTCGGCGTACAGGTCACCGTTCGCGCCGCGCGGGTTCGGCATGCCCTCGCCGCGCAGCCGCAGCCGGCGGCCGCTGGAGGAGCCAGCGGGCACCGTGACCTTGGCCGTGCCGCCGCCGGGGGTGGGCACCGGCACGGTCGCACCCAAGGCCGCCTCCCAGGGGGTGACGGGGACCTGTACGTGGACGTCGCGGCCATCCAGCCGGAACCGGGGGTGGGGCTGGATACGCACCCGCAAGTACAGGTCGCCCGCAGCGGCGTCACCACTGCCCCGTCCGCCCTCGCCCGCCAGCCGGATACGCTGCCCATCGGTGACGCCGGGCGGTACGTCGACCTCGTACCGCCGCGGCTGCCCGGTGGGACCGGCAAGCGTGACGGTGCGGCGGCCGCCCCTGTACGCCTCCTCGACGGTGAGCGGCAGCTCGGCCTCCTGGTCGGCTCCCGGTACGCCGCCGGGGGCGGCGCCTGCTCCGAAGAGCGAGCCGAGCAGGTCCTCGATGTCGACGCCCTCCGCTGCGAAGTCGTCGCCGAAGCCGGTGGTGTACCGGACACGAGGGCCGCCCGCGCCCGCGGTCCTCCGACCGCGGAAGCCGCCCCCGGGTCCCGCGCCGGCACCGACCCGCTCCTCCCAGTCCTCGGGGACCTTCCGGAAGTCCTCGCCGAAGCGGTCGTAGCGGGCCCGGGTCTTGGGGTCCGACAGGACGCTGTATGCCTCGTTGAGGTCCTTGAAGCGTTCCTCCGCCCCCGGGTCCTTGTTGACGTCGGGGTGGTACTTGCGGGCGAGTTGGCGATATGCCTGCTGGATCTCGTCCTGGCTCGCGGTCCGTGACACGCCCAGCGCCTCGTAGAAGTCCCGTGCCATGACCGGTCACTCCCGCTTCGCGACAGTCACGGCGGCGGGCCTGAGCTGCCGTTCGCCGTCCCCGTAGCCCGGGCGCAGCACCTCGACGACCGTGCCCGGTGGGGCGTCGGGGTCCTGGACGACGCCGACCACCTCGTGCCGGGCGGGGTCGAAGGCGACGCCGGTCTCCGCGTGCCGTGGGTAGCCGAGCAGTTCGAGGACGTTCACCGCCTGGTCGCGGACCGCCCGAACGCCCTCGACGATCGCGCCGGGGTCGGATCCGGCATGCGTCAGGGCGAGTTCGAGGTTGTCCAGGACGGGCAGGAAGGCGGCGGCTGTGCGGGACCGCTCGGCCGTCCGCTCCCGCTCCAGTTCCCTGGTGTGGCGCTTGCGGAGGTTGTCGAGGTCGGCGAGCGCGCGCCGCCAGCGGTCCTCGAGTTCCTGGAGCTCGGCCGTGTGCTCGTCCTCGGACGGTGCGGGGCCGCCGGCCGCGTCAGGGCCGGGTTCCTCGTCCATGTCGGGCCCCGGCCCGGTCGGCGGGCCCGAGCGCGGAAGATCCCCGCGGGGAGGGCGTACGGCGCCCTCCGGAGCCGGGTCGGCCGGGTCCGGCACGGCCGGGTCGGATTCCCTGGGGTGGATCGGCATGGCGGTTCCTCAGTCCTTGTCGAACTCGGCATCGATGACGTCGTCGTCACCGCCACCGCCGCTCGGGCCGCCGCCGCTCGCACCGTCCCCGGTGGTGCCCTGGTCGGGACCGCCCGTGGTGGCGCCGCCCTGATGCGTCGCCAGCCCTGTCAGCACCTGCTGGAGTTCGGAGGTCAGGGGCCGCACCCGCTCCACGCCTGCCTCTTCCTTGACCGCCGCCCGGGCATCCGACACCAGCATCTCGGCGCGTGCCTTTTCGTGCGCGGGTGCGGCGTCGCCCAGCTCGGCGAGGCGCTTGTCGACCTGGTATGCGACGGCGTCGAGCTCGTTGCGGGCGTCGACGGCCTCGCGCAGGGCCTGGTCCTGGCC
>NZ_JBHUQX010000278.1:0-12607 GCF_042674225.1 Streptomyces sp. NPDC056948 | reverse complement strand
GGCGGCGCGCCCGGCCCCGGCGGTTACCCCGGCCCCGGCGGCCCTCCCGGACCTGGTGGGCCTCCTGGCCCCGGCGGCCCCTCCGGTCCTGGTGGTCCCCCCGGACCGCCCGGATTCGGTGCCGACCCCTCCCGGCCGTTCCCGCCGCCGCCCGGCCCCGGCGGACCTGGTGGTCCCGGCGGACCCGGTGGCCCCGGTGCGCCCGGCGCTCCGCAGGCCTTCCAGCAGTCCGGCCCGCCGGCCCCGCCCGGATACCCGCAGGAGACCCAGCGGCCGCCGCAGCAGGGCGGTCCGTTCGGCGGCGGTGAGGACGACTGGGTGATCTCCCCGCCGACCACCGGCCCGGGCGGCCCTGGTGGTCCTGGCGGCCCTGGTGGTCCTGGCGGCCCCGGTGCCGGTCAGGGCGGCTACGGCTTCCCCCCGCCCGGCGCGACGCAGGCCCCGCCCGGTCCCGGCCAGGGCGGTGGCTACGGCTACCCGCAGCCCGGCGCCACCCAGGCCCCTCCCGGCCCCGGCGGCTTCCCGCAGCAGCCCCAGGCTCCGCAGGGACCGGCGACCTGGACCGCGACCATCGGCCCGGACCGCGACTACTTCATGGCGATGATGCAGCGCTCCGGCCCCGAGGCCGCGGGCCTGAACCTGCCCGCGTACTCGCCCGAGCAGCAGCGCACGCTCACCGGCAACCAGCTCACGATCGGCCGCCGTCGGCACTCCACCGGCGACACCCCCGACGTCGACCTGGCGGTGCCGCCGGAGGACCCGGGCGTCTCGCACCAGCACGCGGTGCTGGTCCAGCAGCCGGACGGCAGCTGGGCGGTCGTCGACCAGAACTCGACGAACGGCACGACGGTCAACGGCTCGGACGAACCGATCCAGCCGTTCGTCCCCGTCCCGCTGCAGGACGGCGACCGGGTGCACGTGGGCGCCTGGACGACGATCACGATCCGCCGGGGCTGATCCCCACCGGGCTCAGGAGGGGAGGGGCCAGGCGTACGGCCCCTCCGGGTCGTCCAGCCAGGCCCACTCGTGGTCGCCGCTGACCGTGATGCCGTAGCGCTCCCGCTGCGGCATGCCCTCCTGCTCCCACAGCGCGTGCGCCTCCTGCGGGTCGAGGCTGCCGCGGGTCAGGGTCAGCAGGAAGCGGA
This sequence comes from Streptomyces sp. NPDC056948, assembly GCF_042674225.1. NCBI lineage: Bacteria > Bacillati > Actinomycetota > Actinomycetes > Kitasatosporales > Streptomycetaceae > Streptomyces > Streptomyces sp. NPDC056948. Next base: position 11,462 of record NZ_JBHUQX010000278.1, on the reverse strand, counting down.
ACAGGTCGTCCTCCCTGGCCCTGCGCGGCACCCCGCCCAACTGCGCGGGTTCACCCCAGGGCCGGCTCACGCCGCGCAGCGGCACGAAGTAGGCGGGCGTGTGCAGGAACCGGCCCTCGGCATGCCCGGCGTCGCTCACCGTGAGCACGATCAGGCCGGTGCCGAGCGGCATGAGGATCCGGCCGCCGGGACGGCTCTGCGCGAGCCAGGCGCGTGGCACGGTGCTCAGGGCGCAGGTGGCGATGATCCGGTCGAACGGCGCACGCTCGGGCACGCCCCGGGCGCCGTCGCCGGTGACGACGACCGGGTGGTACCCGGCCGCGGCCAGGTGCCGGCGGGCCGACTCGGTGATCTCCGGGTCGAGGTCGACGGTGGTGACCTTGTCGTCGCCCAGCCGGTGGGCGAGCAGCGCGGCGTTGTAGCCGGTGCCGGCGCCGATCTCCAGGACCGCGTTCCCGTCCCTCACGCACAGCGCGGCCAGCATGTCCGCCATCAGGGAGGGCTGGCTGCTGGAGGAGAGCAGTTCGCCGTCGCGCAGCCGCGTCGCCAGCGGGGTGTCCTCGTAGGCACCGCGCACCCACCGCTCACGCGCCCGAGGGTCGGGGCTCTCGCCCCAGCGTCGTTCGAAGCCGCCGGCGACGCCGACGTAGTAGTACGGCACGAAGAGATGGCGCGGGACCGCCGCGAACGCCTCGCGCCACACCGGGTCGGCGGCCCAGGCCCCGCTCGCGTCGATCCGGCGCACCAACGCCGCCCGTGCGGAGGCGGCGAGTCCGTCCGGTTCCCTGTCGGGAGCATGCCCGCCCATACCCCCACAGTAAGGGCAGCGGGGGGTAGTCCTAGGCCTTGAGTCCTATGTCCCCGCGTCTGAGAGCATGGAGGGCGTGAATGAGATTCGGCGCGGCACGCTTCAGGAGCAGACCTTCTACGAGCAGGTCGGCGGGGAGGAGACCTTCCGTCGGCTCGTTCACCGTTTCTACGAGGGAGTCGCCGAGGACCCGCTGCTGCGGCCCATGTACCCCGAGGAGGACCTGGGCCCGGCCGAGGAGCGCCTGGTGCTGTTCCTCAGCCAGTACTGGGGCGGCCCGACGACGTACAGCGACAACCGCGGCCATCCCCGCCTGCGGATGCGGCACGCGCCCTTCACGGTCGACCGTGCGGCGCACGACGCCTGGCTGAAGCACATGCGGGTCGCCGTCGACGAACTCGGGCTGTCCGAGGAGCACGAGCACACGCTGTGGAACTACCTGACGTACGCGGCGGCCTCGATGGTGAACGCGCCGGGCTGACCGGCGGGAGGGGGGCGGTGGTCAGCGGACGCTGACGTCCAGCGCCCCGAGCCCGGCGCGCCGTACGGCGATCGACCCGTACGGCGTGCGCAGCCTCAGCCACGCGCCCGACGAGAACAGCCCCAGCGGCACCCCCGGCCGCAGGAAGCCGAGCGACTGCGCGGCGTGCACGACCCGCACGGGGAGGCCGGTGTCGCCGACCGTACGGGACCAGATGTCCCGCCCGATCCGGTCCAGCTCGGCCCTGGTGCGCCCCTCGGACGGCAACTCCTGCGTACGGGACCGGAACTCGGTGACCACGGCGGCGACCAGGGACCGCAGGGCGTCCGGCGCCGGCAGCCCCGGCTCGGGCCGCCAGCCGCCGCGCGGCGGCAGCACGCCCGCCCACGGAGGCCCGGTCACCGCGCCGGGAACGGTGGCCGTGGCGGCCGTCTCGTCCACCGACTCCAGCAGTTCACCGGCGGACACGGTCACGTCCAGCGTGACGTCCAGACCGTTCTCGTACGGCTTCGCCAGCCGCACCGCGCGCACGGCCAGCACCTCGAAGGACGGCGGCCGTCCGAAGACGGCCAGTGCGGTGCCCGCGGCCTGCAGGCGCACCGCGGCTCCACGGTCGTAGTGGAGCAGCCGGGAGAGGAAGGCCGCGAGATCCGCCGCCTCCCCCTCGTCGACGAGGTGCAGAACCGTCATGCGGCGACGGCCTCCTCCTCCGCGTCATCCGTGTACTCCTGGAGGAACTCCCGTTCCTCCGCGGTGATCCGGCGCGGGCGCTGTGTCTCGAAGTCGAACGGCACGACCACCGTCGAGGCCCGGACATAGACCACGTCGTCGTCCTTCACCTCGTAGGTGATGGTGAACGACGCGGCCCTGATCTGGGTGATCCACAGCTCGATGTCCACCGGGTGGTGCCGGTGGACGAGCTGCCGCTTGTAGTCGATCTCATGGCGTGCCACCACGGACCCCTGCTGGAAATCCTTCTCCGGCCGGAAGAGGAAGTCGATGCGGGCTTCCTCCAGGTAGCGCACGAAGACCGCGTTGTTGACATGGCCGTACGCGTCCATGTCCGACCAACGCAGCGGGCAGCGGTAGATGTGCCGCAAGATCGATCAGCCCCGGGTCAGCTTCTTGTAGGTGGCGCGGTGCGGACGGGTGGCGTCCGGGCCGAGCCGCTCGATCTTGTGCTTCTCGTACGACTCGAAGTTGCCCTCGAACCAGAACCACTTGGACTCGCCCTCGTAGGCGAGGATGTGCGTGGCGACGCGGTCCAGGAACCACCGGTCGTGGGACACGACCACGGCGCAGCCGGGGAACTCGAGCAGCGCGTTCTCCAGGCTGCTCAGGGTCTCGACGTCGAGGTCGTTGGTCGGCTCGTCGAGGAGCAGCAGGTTGCCGCCCTGCTTGAGGGTGAGCGCGAGGTTCAGCCGGTTGCGCTCACCGCCGGAGAGCACGCCGGCCGGCTTCTGCTGGTCCGGGCCCTTGAAGCCGAAGGCGGAGACGTAGGCACGGCTCGGCATCTCGACCTGGCCGACATTGATGTAGTCGAGCTCGTCGGAGACCACGGCCCACAGGGTCTTCTTCGGGTCGATGTTCTCGCGGCTCTGGTCGACGTACGAGATCTTGACGGTGTCGCCGACCTTGATGGAACCGGCGTCCGGCTCCTCCAGGCCCTGGATCATCTTGAACAGGGTCGTCTTACCGGCGCCGTTCGGGCCGATGATGCCGACGATGCCGTTCCGCGGCAGCGTGAAGCTGAGGTCGTCGATGAGGACCTTCTCGCCGAAGGCCTTGCTGAGGTTGTTGATCTCGACGACGACACTGCCCAGACGCGGGCCCGGCGGGATCTGGATCTCCTCGAAGTCCAGCTTCCGCATCTTCTCGGCCTCGGCGGCCATCTCCTCGTAGCGGGCCAGACGCGCCTTGGACTTGACCTGACGTCCCTTGGCGTTGGACCGCACCCACTCGAGCTCTTCCTTCAGACGCTTCTGCCGCTTGGCGTCCTTCTGGCCCTCGACCTTGAGGCGGGCGGCCTTGGTCTCCAGGTACTTCGAGTAGTTGCCCTCGTAGGGGTAGAGGCGGCCGCGGTCGATCTCGCAGATCCACTGGGCGACGTTGTCGAGGAAGTAGCGATCGTGGGTGACCGCGACGACGGTGCCCGGGTACTTGGCCAGGTGCTGCTCCAGCCAGTTCACCGACTCGGCGTCGAGGTGGTTGGTGGGCTCGTCGAGCAGCAGCAGGTCGGGCTGCTCCAGCAGCAGCTTGCACAGCGCGACGCGGCGGCGCTCACCACCGGACAGGTTGGTGACGGGCGAGTCTCCGGGCGGGCAGCCCAGCGCGTCCATGGCCTGCTCGAGCTGCGCCTCGAGGTCCCAGGCGTTGGCGTGGTCGAGCTCCTCCTGGAGCTTGCCCATCTCGTCCATGAGCGCGTCGGTGTAGTCGGTCGCCATCTGCTCGGCGATCTCGTTGAACCGGTCGAGCTTGCCCTTGACCTCGGCGACACCCTCCTGGACGTTCTCCAGGACGGTCTTGTCCTCGGTCAGCGGCGGCTCCTGGAGCAGGATGCCGACGGTGTAACCGGGGGTGAGGAAGGCGTCACCGTTGGACGGCTGCTCCAGACCCGCCATGATCTTCAGGATCGTCGACTTGCCGGCGCCGTTCGGGCCGACGACGCCGATCTTCGCTCCCGGGTAGAAGCTCGTCGTCACGTCGTCGAGGATCACCTTGTCGCCGTGCGCTTTGCGCGCCTTGCGCATGGTGTAAATGAACTCAGCCAAGAGAAACCGTCCGGCAGCTTGAAACTGGCAGGTGGGCAGATACACCCCATCTTGCCGCAACGCCAGCGCTGGGTGGTAACCCGTTTGGGCGGGGGGCGCTGACCTGGGGTTTCGTGGGTTCGTTATCTGAGGTCGATCATCCGTACCGGTTGGCCGGTGGCACGAGCGATGGTCTCGAAGTCCCGGTCGTGGTGCAGCAGCGTGAGTCTGGCCTCTTCGGCGGCGGCGGCCAGGAGGAGATCGACCGGCCCCGCGCTGCGGTGCTCGCCCTTGGCGGTGAGCTGCTCCTGGACGACGCGGGAGCGGCGGAAGATGCCGTCCGGCATGGGGCACCAGGTGTAGTGGGCGTCGAGCGCCGCCTTCAACCGCGCACGGTCCGCCGCCGAACGGGCCGAGTAGAGGACCTCGAGTTCGGTGATGTCGCAGATCGCGACGAGGCCGGCGGCGATCCTGTCGTCCCACTCGGCCGTGTTCTGGCCCAGCAGGACGCGGGCGAGTGCGGAGGTGTCGATGAGGTAGTCGGCGACGCTCACGGCCGGTACTTGCTCTTGTCGAGGAGGAGGTCCATGTCCAGCGCGCCGTCGGCCACCAGCTCACGGGCCTCTTCGAGCGAGCGCAGCCGCCGGTAGCGGGCGGTGACCTCCCGCAGGGCGGTGTTGATGGTGTCTCGCTTGGTGGTGGTGCCGAGTTCCGCGGCGGCGGCTTCCAGGGCCTCGTCGTCGAGATCGATGACTGTGCGGCTCATGGTGACCTCCTCGTGAATACGGTGACGTATATCAGTATACAAGATCAATTGTATCTGTCGGGGTGGGGCTTCTGCGGGCTGTGGACAGCGGCATGGCGCGGGGGCGAGTAACGCTGAAAGGGCCTCTGCTCGATCACCTCGTCATTACCGGGGCGCACCGCAACGCCAAGCCCTCGGCGTAGGTCGCCCTGCGCCGGCACCTGGATGCCATCGAGTCCTCCCCACGGTCGGCGAGGTCACCGCGATCGGCTCGGAGTGCGTTTGGGCCTCGTCCTGGAGCAGGGGTCACGTGGGAGTATCCGGGCGTGGAGATCATGGCCGGCCTGCGGCTGATACTTGGCTCGCTCGCGAAAGCGGACGGCGTCTTCGGCCGTGTTGAACGAGCTGATGCCGGCACCGTTGAAGAGCATGTCTATGGCCTCGTTCTCGAGGCGCAGGAAGCCTGGGCGTCCTACGCGGCGGCGGGCGCGCAGGGGCCGACCTCGCCTGCCGAGGTCGGCGAGGCATTGAAGAGAACCACTGAGGAACAGGCCGTGGCTGTCATGACCTATCTGTCTGCGGAGGATCTGGTCTTCCCGGGCCGGATGCGTCGTGACCCTGAGCATGCGCGTCGTGCTGCCGAGCGAGTGGTGAGGTTGTTGGGGTGCGGCGCCGTCTGGTGGACGAACATCGAACCGTTCGATCACGGTCATGAGTGGAACCCGGTGACCCGGCACACCTTTGACGGGGTAGTCGCCGGCGTGGGCAATGGTGCTGTTGTTGCTCTGCTCCAGGTGGGCGAAGACTGATGTGGGGAAGCTGCGGACCTGAGCGCCGCTTTAGGAGTTCGATGTTCCCCCGCCGTGGTTGCGGCCCACGTCACGTACCGGTGCCCTGCGTGGCTGCCGATGGTCACCGTCGTCCGTGCTCGTTGATGTCAGCGTTGGATGTCGCCGGAACAGCCCCGGGACTGGGCAGACCTCCAATGGGTCGTCCGGCCGGTCTGCCCAGCTCCACCAGACATGCCCATCGGTACACCTCCACAGCGACCGGCAGGTCCGCCGGCCGTCGTCCTCCCGCTCGGAGAGCACCAGGCCGCCGGACTTGATGAGTTGGCTGCACTCGGGACAGCCCGGGGCATCGTTGGTCATGCGGCGCACCCTAGTGGAGCGACCTGTTCGTCCCGAAGCAAGTAGGACGAGTCGTTGGGCTTGGGTTGGTGTGCCTGTGGCCTGTGCTGATGGTCCACAGGCGTCCGGACTTGTCCGCCGTCGTCCGCTGGCGTTGTCACGCAGTTAACCACTCATCGCTGCTGCGTTCGGGTGAAGCTGTGGCAGCGGAGCATCTGACCCGTAGCTCCACAGAGATCAGCTAGTGCTCTGACCGCGTAGATTCGCCGGGTTGGTCACGCCTCAGTGGCGAGGGGGCGTCCGCCCCAGCGGATGCCTTTCTCACTGCGGATGCGGGCGCGTTCCCTGCGTTCGGCGGCCAGGACGTCGCGGTGGCGGGTGTTGGCGTTGCGCCAGCGCAGGTAGGCGTGCAGGGCCCGGGTCTGCACTGGGTGGTTGGGATAGTTCGAGTTGGCGATGGTGAACTGCCTCAGCGGCCCGAAGTGCGCCTCGATGGGGTTCGCCCAGGAGGCGTAGGTCGGGGTGAAGCACAACTCGACCTTGTTCCTCCGGGCCCAGCGGCGGATGTCGGCGCCCTTGTGGGCGGACAGGTTGTCGAGGATCACGTAGATCGGTGCGCCGTCGGGCCGTGCGGCGCGGATCGACTTTAGTGCGGCCAGCGTGTTCCTCGCGCCTTTCCTGCGGCGGTTGACGCCCCACAGGCTGTCGTCGCCGACCGAGTAGCAGCCATGGAAGTACCGCACCCCGTGGGTGCGGTGGTAGGTGGCGGGCACCCGGTCGGGATGTCCTTGTTCGGCCCAGCCCGAGCCCGCGGCGGGCCGGATCCCGAGCGGCCCGAACTCGTCGAAGGCGAACACGCGGTCGGGGAAGCGGTGAAGGACCTCCTCGATCCGGTCCAGCTTCGCCTCACGGTCCGGGTCGGGGGATTCCTTCCAGGTCTTGGTGCGCTGGAAGGTGACGCCGCGGCGGGCGAGCAGGCACCGTAACGCCTCGCGGCCGATACGGATCACCCGGCCGTGCACTTTCCGCAGGTAGGCGACCAGCTTGCGCAGTGACCAGCGGGTGAACGGTTGGCCGAGCTTGACCGGGCGGGTGGTGGCCGTTGCGATGACGAAGTCCTCGTCGTCATCGCTGAGTTGGCGGGGACGGCCTCTCGCCCACCGAGGGTCCAGGCAGGCCAGGCCGATCTCGTTGAAGCGATGGATCACATCGCGGACGGTGTCCTCATCGGCCTGCACCAGCTGGGCGATCACCGGCACTCGGTTCCCGCCGGCCGAGGCCAGCAGCATCATCGCCCGCCGGTAACGCACCGAGCTGGTGCTGCCCCGACGCACGATCTGCTGCAGCTTCTGCCCCTCCTGGTCAGTCAGTCTGCGTACACGGACAGGCTCGGCCACCGCACCTCCAGCGGTCGGATCGGACGTCACCCCACATCCAACCGCCACGACCACCAACCCGGTCACAGCACTAGCAGCCCATATGCGTCTTCACGACCAGAGCGCGGCGCGACAGCGTGCTGTTCTCCGTCCTTGCCCACGATTGGAGGCATCAGTGACACTCCGATCAGAGCGTGTGTATTTGATCGGCTCTCCAGACTCGCCTTTGGTGAAATCGGTTGGAGCGACAATCCCGAGCGTCGCCTCCGCGACCTGCAGGCAGGGTCACCTGTCCTTCTCCAACTAATCGCCGTCTCTTGAAACCTTGACCCCGTGCGGCTCCCTTACCGCCGCACCCCCGTACGCGTCCTGGAATCCGGAGTGACGACAGGCGGCGCTGCGGGCGTTGGCGGGCCGCCATCATCGGTGCTGGCCGGGATCGCCGCAGCATCACCGCGTATCAGTTGGGGTGCCGGTAAGAACTCTGTTACCGACCCTGATGGTCAATCCGGCGATCCTGCGCAGTGCGGACAGGTCCGGCGCGACCCCGTCGAGGTGCTCGATGGTGAGCTCGGTGAGCGAGGGGAAGACCCGCGCGAGATCCTCGGTGGAGCCGCAGCTGCGCACCCTCCTCAGGGTCAGACGGCGTATCCCCGGCAGAGTTCTGGGTTCCACGGGCTTGCCCGTGACGAGCATCTGTTCGTCGAACTCCGACAGGCCGAACGGGACCGGGAGCCTCAGCGAGTCGATGGCGAAGTCGAGGCTGCTCAGAGCCGGGGCGCGCGAGGCCGCCAGGAGCACTGAGAGGGCGTCGCAGTCGTCCTGCACGACGAGTTCGCGCAGGGCGGGCCATTCCGACAGGTCGTTGATCACGGTGGTCTTCCGGCTCGCCACCGTGAGCTTCTCGACCGTCGGGTGCCCGGAGGGCAGGGGGATGTTGCTGTCGAGGAGGGGGCCCACCACCGACAGGGAGGTCAGCTGGTCGAGTCGCCGCAGATGGGCCAGCTCGGACTTCTCGATCTCGAAGAGCTCCAGGTCGAGCAAGTCGAGCGGCAGTCCCTTGAGTGCGGACAGCTTCCTGACCCGCGGGCAGCCCGACAGCGACAGAGAGGACAGCCCGGACAGTTTGCGGACGAAGGAGAGATCGTCCAGCAGGGAGTTGCCGAACACGATGAGCTGCCGAATGCCGCTGTGCGGCAGAATCCTCGCGAGTTCAGCATTGCTGGCGTGCAGATCGAGGGCCACCAGGCCGGTGGGACCGCAGTGCCGCAACGCCGCCGCCATGGCGGCGGTGACCACGGTCACCATCTCGTTCTCCAGCGACATGTGCGAGAGGACCTCACGCGCGTAGTCCTCCTCCGGGTAGCGCGGCCACGCGTCGATCAGCAGGCGACGGACGGCGGGTGAGGGGTGATGGGCGAACCGGCGCAGCAGCGGCAGGGAGGCGGCACCGCCGATGTCGCGGGCCAGCTCGACGACGGCCATGGCCTCGGTGTCGTCCAGTTCCTCCGGGCCGGGCGCCAGATCGAGGACGTAGTAGCCGAGTGAGGCGAGCTTGGCGGCCGCGGTGGCGTCGGAGGGCGGGAGCAGCGAACGGATACGGTGCGCGATCCGCTCCCGCACCTCCTCCTCCAGCACCACCGCGCTCAGCGCGCACCGGGCCGCCAGCACATGGATGTCGCCCCGCGTCCGCGGGTCCACGGCGGTGTCGCCCCTGTCGATCAGCCCCTCGATGAGCCTGCGGACCTCGCCTCGGTTGCAGTGGCCCACGGCCAGCAGGGTGATGTCCTGCCACTCCTCCTTGTCCGCGTTCCGCAGCAGCTCGCCCAGGCCGTCGCTCTCCTGGATCTCCTTCGCCGCCAGATAGTCCTGGAAGGTGCGGTGGATGAACTGCACGGCGCTCTCGCTGCGTTCCTGGAGCAGCCCGCTGCGGTTGAGCAGATGCGTCAGTACGGCCTCCGGGGAGCCCTGGTTGCGTACCTGCGGCATGCCGCGCATGGCGAGTTCGATCTGGTGCAGTGCCTGCGCGGGGCTGAACTCGGCGTATCCGCCGCGGGCCAGCCAGGCCGCGACCCGCTGGAGCAGTTGCTGGTGCTCCTCGACCCCGAGGACGATGCCCTCCGGTGCGCCGACCCTGCGCAGCGTGTCGCGGCTGCCCAGCAGCATGGTGAGCGAGGCATTGTAGAGCGACCAGCGGGTCTCCGGCAGGAAGCCCCTCCGGCGCCGGTGCAGCGCGCAGACGACGGCTGCCAGCAGGGGGCTGCGGGAGAGGCGGAGCAGGGTCGGATTGCGGGCCAGCTCCTGTTCCAGACCGCGTTCCAGGTCGCGGAGGGTCTGGTCCTCGATGGCGGCTCGGTGGGTGTCGCGGAAACCCGCGCACTCGAGGCGGGCGGCGGCATGCCAGGCACGGGAGAAGGCCAGAACGTCCTCGTCGCGCATGGGCAGCAGCCGCAGTTCCTCGAAGTTCTCGGCGCTAAGCCAGTCGGCGGCCACCGCGAGGGGGCGCACGGTGACGAGGCAGCGGTTGTGCGGGTACATCACCAGCAGGTCGGTCAGACGGCGCCGGGCCTCCTCCCGGTCGGCCGACGGAACCTCGTCCATGCCGTCGACGAGGAGAAGGGCCCGGCCCGCCTCCAGGACGCGACGGGCCCACCCTTCAGGGACCCCGTCGATCTGCAGCTCGGCGACCGTGGCGAGCTCATGGGGCTTGGGGAAGGCCATGCCCCGGGCCGGCAGGCTGCGCATGGGGACGACGAAGGGCACCAGGTGGTTCAGTTCGGCGAGCTCGTGACCGAGCGCACCGCTGGCGGCGTGCGAGGCGAGCCACCACACCAGGGTGGTCTTGCCGGCTCCGGCCTCGCCGCGCAGCACGGTCCGCGGGCGGTCGGCGAGGAGTTCGTTGATCCGGCGTGGTGCGGCGACCGACCGGTTCACGGCGGCGTTCTCGCGTGTCCCCGGCGCGGAGATCGCCTCCAGGCTCAGATACGCCGTGTCGAGGTCCCAGTTGGTCTCCGTGGTGCCCAGTTCGTCGATGCCGAAGATCTCGATCTTGCGGTAGCGGGCGCGCAGGGCGTGTGCGTAATGACGTTCGAACTGCTCGTCGCGGCTGTGGTCGCCGGGTGTCACCGACTCCACGACCGGCGGGATGTGGCCCGGTTCGGCTCCCGCCACATGGTGGGGGAAGCCCGATGCCCGGAGCACCTGCTCCACCGGGACCGCCTCGACGCGTCGGTGTCCGCGTCCCTGCGGTACCTGGGTGACCACGCCGATCAGCACCGCGCCGGCGAACACGGGCGCACCGGACAGCCCGGCCAGGGGTAATTCGCCGGGCGCGGGGTCGGCCACCGGCGCCCGGTCGAACTCGACGACGAGCGTGGATCTGATCCGTCCCGCCATGGGCAGCACGGTGCCCGTGAGCTGGTCGTACTCCAGATGACCGGTGGGGCCGAACCGCTGCACGGCGGGAAAGCCAACGACCTGGCAGCCCGGCAGCGGGTCGGGCGCGCCGAGGGCGCCCCAGCGCAGCCTGGGCAGCTCCCATCGCTCGGGGTCCACCAGCTCCTCGCCGGTCAGCAGCAGGGCCACGTCGCTGTCGTCGTCCCGCCAGATGGTGCGTGCGGGCAGGGGCTGTTCGCTCTGCGGATGGACGACGCGGATCCACTCCCGGTCCCACAGCACATGCGCACTGGTCAGCACGAGCCGGGGAGTCAGCATGACGCCGGTGCCCTGCGAGCCGGCCAGGATCGCGACGGTCCGGTCGACCGCCGAACGCAGCATCACGGCGCGGGACGGGCGCCACGGCCGAAGGTGTCGGCGCTGCCCTCTGACTCGTTGCGGATCTTCAGCGGTGCGCCGCTGCGGGCGTCCAGCGCCCGCAGGGTGAAGGAGACCTTGTGGGTACGGGTGTTGCCGTACGCGGCGTCCGCGGTCGCGTCGACGACCCAGGCCCGGACCTTCGATCCGGCCTTGGCCTCCTTGCGGATCTCGACGGTGAACTCCATCTGGATGTCCCCCACTTCGAAGACGACGTCCTGCCCCGTGGAGCGCCGTGCCGCTGTCAGCAGCTCGTCGCGGATGCTCTGCACGGCATCCGCGAGCTCGATGTGGGGGTCGTTCGAAGTGCCCATGGAGTTTCCCTCCCGTAATGCGTCATGGGGCCGGTACCCGAAGGT
>NZ_JBHUQX010000277.1:0-12610 GCF_042674225.1 Streptomyces sp. NPDC056948 | reverse complement strand
GCTTCCAATTCCCGGCGGAAACCGACCTGCTGGCCCAGCGTGGACACCCCCCGTTCGAAGCCTAGGGTGGCCATCGCCACCCGCCAGCCGTCGCCGGTGGCGCCGACGATGTGCTCCGCGCCGGTGCGGGCGCCGTCGAAGAACACCTCGTTGAACTCGGAGGTGCCGGTCAGCTGAGTGATCGGCCGGATCTCCACCCCGGGCTGGTCCAGCGGGACCAGCAGATAGGACAAACCGGTGTGCCGCGTGGAGCCGGGCTCGGTGCGGGCGACGACGAAGCACCAGTCGGACTCATGGGCGAGGGAGGTCCAGATCTTCTGCCCGGTGACCACCCAGGTGTCCCCGACCCGCTCGGCCCGGGTGCGGACGTTCGCCAGGTCCGATCCGGCGTCCGGTTCGCTGTAGCCCTGGCACCACAGCTCCTCGACGGCGACGATCGGCGGGAGGAAGCGTTCGCGCTGCCCCGGCGTACCGAAGGCGATGAGCGTGGGACCTAGGAGCTGCTCTCCGATGTGGTTGACGCGGGCCGGGGCGTCGGCGAGGGCGTACTCCTCGTGGAAGGCGACCTGCTGCTCCAGACTCGCGCCCCGGCCGCCGTATTCCTTCGGCCAGCCGACGCAGGTCCACCCGGCGGCGGACATGTGTCGTTCCCAGGCTAGCCGTTCGGCGAACGCCTCGTGCTCCCGGCCGGGTCCGCCGCGACCGCGCAGGGCGGCGAATTCCCCGGTGAGGTTGGCCCGCAGCCAGGCACGGATCTCGGCGCGGAACTCCTGCGCGGTGCTCATCGGCGGCTCCCGGCGGCTCTCGACGGCTGACGTCCCGTACGTTAACCTACCAAACACTTGTTAGGGAAGGAGGATGCGGATGCACACTGCCCGCACTGCGCCCCCGGAGCCCGTCCGCTACGAGCGCCACGGCGCCGTCGCCCTGGTGACGATGGACCGGCCCGAGTACCGCAACGCCCAGAACTCCGCGATGACCTACGCCCTGGACCGGGCCTTCTACCGTGCCGCGGACGACGACGAGGTGAAGGTCGTGGTCCTCGCCGGAGCGGGGAAGCATTTCTCCGCAGGACACGACATCGGCACCCCGGAGCGGGACGCGCATCTGCCGTTCGACCGCAGGGCCGGGCTGTGGTGGGACCACTCGGACAAGTCGGGAGCCGAGAGCCGCTTCGCCCGCGAGTCCGAGGTGTACCTGGGCATGTGCCGGCGCTGGCGCGAACTGCCCAAGCCGGTCATCGCCTCGGTGCAGGGGGCGTGCGTGGCCGGCGGACTGATGCTCGCGTGGGTGTGCGATCTGATCGTCGCCTCCGAGGACGCCTTCTTCGCCGACCCGGTGGTGCGCATGGGCATACCAGGCGTGGAGTACTTCGCCCACCCGTGGGTGATGCCGCCGCGGATCGCCAAGGAGTTCCTCTACACCGGCGACCGGATGAGCGCGCGGCGCGCCTACGAGGTCGGCATGGTCAACCGGGTCGTTCCCCGTGAGGCACTCGCGCAATACAGCAGAGAGTTGGCGGATCGGGTCGCGGAAATGCCCCGGATGGGGCTGGCGTTGACGAAGCGCGCCGTCAATCAGGCGGAGGACCTCCAGGGCCTGCACTCGGGGCTGGACTCGGTCTTCGGGCTGCACCATCTCGCCCACGCCCACAACGCGGAGACGAGCGACGACTCGCTCGGCGGGATGGACGTGCGCGCGATGAAGGAGGCACGCCGCTGATGGATCTCGACTTCACCGCCGCCGAGGAGGCCTTCCGGGCCGAGGCCCGGGACTGGCTCGCCCCCCGTGTGCCGTCCGTTCCGCTGCCGTCGCTGGAGACTGCGGAAGGGTTCGCCGCCCACCGGGAGTGGGAGGGCACACTCTTCGCCGACCGCTGGTCGGTGGTCTCCTGGCCCGAGGAGTTCGGCGGCCGGGGCGCCTCTCTGCTGGAGTGGCTGATCTTCGAGGAGGAGTACTACCGGGCCGGCGCGCCCGGCCGGGTCTCGCAGAACGGCATCAACCTCCTCGCCCCCACCCTGTTCGAGCACGGGACCGACGAGCAGCGGGCGCGGGTCCTGCCGTCCATGGCGAGCGGTGAGGTGATCTGGGCGCAGGCCTGGTCCGAGCCGGAGGCGGGGTCCGACCTGGCCTCGCTGCGGTCCACCGCCGTTCGGACGGACGGCGGCTGGCGCATCAGAGGCCAGAAGACCTGGTCGTCCCGGGCGGCCTTCGCCGACCGCGCGTTCGGCCTGTTCCGCAGCGACCCGGACGCGGACCGGCCGCACCGGGGTCTGACGTACCTGATGTTCCCGTTGGACGCGGTCGGGGTGACGGTGCGGCCCATCGGGCGGCTGGACGGCAAGCCCGCCTTCGCCGAGCTCTTCCTCGACGACGTGTTCGTACCGGACGAGGACGTCATCGGCGAGCCGGGCCAGGGCTGGCGGGTCGCGATGAGCACCAGCGGCAACGAGCGCGGGCTGACGCTGCGCAGCCCCGGCCGCTTCACCGCCGCGGCCGACCGGCTGACCGAACTGTGGCGCTCCACCGCCGTCCTCGACTCCGACTCGGGCTCCGATGCCGGCTCCGGCTCCCACGACACCGCGCTGCGCGACCGGGTCGCCGACGCGGTGATCAGTGCGCGCGCCTACCAGTTGTTCACCTACGCCCACGCCTCACGCATCGCCGCCGGTGGGTCGATCGGCGCCGAGTCCAGCCTCAACAAGGTCTTCTGGTCCGAGCTGGACATCGCCCTGCACGAGACCGCCCTCGACCTGCTCGGCCCCTACGGCGAGCTGTCCGACGAGGCGACCGAGGCACCCGCGCACGGCACTTGGGCCGAGGGGTACACCTTCTCCCTGGCCGGGCCGATCTACGCCGGCACCAACGAGATCCAGCGCGACATCATCGCCGAGCGGCTGCTCGGCCTGCCGAAGGGACGCCGGTGATGCGGTTCCTCCTCGACGAAGAGCAGCGGGAGTTCGCGCGCACGCTGGACGGCATGCTGCGATCCGCCGGCACCCCCGGCGTCGTACGGTCCTGGGCGTCCGGCGACCACGGACCCGGACGCGCCCTGTGGGCCCGGCTCGCGGAGGCCGGCGTCTTCGCCCTCGCCGTTCCGGAGGAGCACGAGGGTCTGGGCCCGCTGCCCGTCGAACTGACCGTGGCTTTCGGCGAGCTGGGCCGGCATGCCGTGCCCGGTCCGCTGGCCGAGACGGCCGCCGCCGGTGCCCTGCTGGGCCGGCTCGGGGGCGACGCGGCGCACGCATGGCTCCCGCAGCTTGCGTCCGGCAAGGCGGTGGCGTCCCTGTGCGTCCTGTCGCCCGGGGGCAGCCCGTACGCGCTGGACGCCGACGCCGCGGACGCGGTGTTCGTGGTGGACGGCGACGCCCTGCGGCTCGCCGAATCGCACGGTCCGGTGCAGCCGTCGGCTGACCCGGCGCGGAGGCCGGCCCGCCCGCTCGGCGGATCCATGCTCGCGCAAGGGCCCGCGGTGACAGCGGCCACCGCGTACGCCGCCGATGTCGCCGCGCTGGTCACGGCCGCGCAGTCGCTCGGGCTGGGACGGGCGCTGCTGGAACGCACCGTCGAATACGTGCGGCAGCGCACCCAGTTCGGGGTGGCCGTCGGCTCGTTCCAGGCGGTGAAGCACCGCCTGGCCGACACCCTCATAGCCCTGGAGTTCGCCCAGCCCCTGGTCCACGCCGCCGCCCTGGCCCTGGCGGCGGACGATCCAGCGGCGGGCCGGGAGGTCGCCGCGGCGAAGGTGTCGGCCTGCGAAGCGGCCTATGCGGCGGCGCGCACGGCCCTGCAACTCCACGGCGCTGTCGGCTACACCGAGGAACTGGACCTGTCCCTGTGGGTGCGCAAGGCCCGGCCCCTGCGCACCGCATGGGGTACTCCGGCCGCATGCCGAGCCCGGGTACTCGCGGTCGGAGCGGTGCGATGAAGCTGACGGAGGAACAGCGCGAACTGCGCTCGGCCCTACGGTCGCTGCTCGCACGCCACGAGGGTGCGGCGGCCTGGGGGCCGTTGACCGAGCAGATCGGTGTGGCCGGCCTCGCCGTGCCCGAGGAGTACGGCGGCGCTGGGTGCGGAGCACGCGAAGTGAACGTCGTGATGGAGGAGTTGGGCCGGGAGCTGAGCCCCGTGCCGTTTCTCGGTTCCGCGGTCCTGGCGACGCAGGCGCTGCTCGCGTCCGGTGACGGCGCGGCCGGTGCGCGGCTGCTCCCCCGGCTCGCCGCGGGCGAGGTAGTGGGTGCCCTGGCGTGGGCCGAGCGTGATTCGTGGGATCCGGCGGCGATCCGGGCCGAGGCCGTCCCGTCGTCCGGTGGCGTGTGGCGGCTCACCGGCGGCAAGGAATACGTGCTCGACGGCGTCGAGGCCGGCGTGCTGCTCGTGGCCGCCCGCACGGACGCCGGAATCTCGCTCTTCGAGGTGGTGGCGGACGGTCCGGGCACCCGCCGGGCAGCGGTGGTCACGATGGACACGACACGGGCCCTGGCCCGCGTGGAGCTCGACGGGTCCGAGGGCCGGCTCGTCGGCACGGAGGGCGACGGCGGACGTGTCCTGGCGCATGTCCTGGACCTGGCCTGCGCGGCGCTCGCCGCCGAGCAGGTCGGCGCGGCAGAACGCTGTCTGGAGATGACGGTCGCCTACGCCAAGGAGCGGGTGCAGTTCGGCCGGCCCATCGGCTCCTTCCAAGCGGTGAAGCACCGGCTGGCGGATGCGTACGTCCTGGTGGAGTCGGCGCGCTCGGCGGCGCTCGGCGCCGCGTTCGCGGCCGACGCCGGCGCGCCGGACCTGGCCCGGCACACCGCCGTCGCCAAGTCCGTCTGCTCGGAGGCGTTCACGGCGGTGGCGGGCGAGACGATCCAGCTGCACGGCGGCATCGGAATCACCTGGGAGCACGACGCCCATCGCTACTTCAAGCGTGCGCACGGGGCGGGCATGCTCTTCGGGTCGTCGGCCCACCACCGGCGCCGGCTGGCCGCGGGACTGGGCCTGACCGCGGCCTGACGCCGCTGCGGGGCCTGCCGTCGGTCAGTGCGGAGCATGCCCCTGGCCGGTGGCGGGCACGGCCGTGCGCCGGATGAAGAGGGAAGCGACGAGGGCCAGTACGGCCATGCCCACGCCCCACAGGAAGGCCTCCTGGATCCCCGCCACCTGGGCGGCGGACCCCGCCCCGGACCGGCCGTGCTCGGCGCCCACCGTGTTCATGACCGTCACGAACAACGACGTACCAGCCGCACCGGCGAGTTGCTGGAGCGTGTTGAGGACGGCGCTGCCATGGGCGTACAGGCCGGGGCTGAGGGAGCCCAGCGCGGAGGTCATCACGGGGGTGAGGACGCATCCCAGCCCCAGGCACTGCAGGACGTGGATGAGGATGATGCGGGACACGGGCGTGCCGGCGTCGAGCGTGCTCATGGCGCCGAGCGCGAGGGCCACGACCGAGGTGCCCGGAATCACCAGCAGGCGCGGGCCGAACCGGTCGTAGAGCCGTCCGACGACGGGCGCGATCATCCCCATCGCCAGGCCGCCGGGCAGGAGGAGGAGACCGGTCCGCAGGGTGCTCAGACCGCGCACGTTCTGCAGGTAGAGCGGCAGCAGGACCAGGGTGCCGAACAGCGCGCCCATGGAGAGCAGCAGTGCGGTCAGGCCCACTACGAAGGGCTTGATCCGCAGCGGGCGCAGGTCGAGCAGTGCCGCGTCCTCGCGCTGCAGGCACAGTTGCCGCCACACGAAGAGCACGAGGGCGGCGCCACCGACGGAGAGCGGGACGAACAGCGGCAACGGGGCGTGCCCGCCCGCCGATTCGCCGATGCTGCTCAATCCGAAGATCAGCCCGCCGAACGCCAGGGTGGACAGCACGACCGAGAGGAGATCGCACCGCACCCGTTCGGGGGTGGTGATGTTCCGCACCAGCGCGGCGCCGGCGGCGAGGCTCAGCAGGGCGATGGGAAGCACCGCGAGGAACAGCCAGTGCCAGCTCAGCGCGGACAGGATGAGCCCCGAGGCCGCGGGGCCGACCGCGGGCGCCACCGCGATGACGATCGAGATCAGTCCCATGGTGCGTCCGCGGCGGTCGGCGGGCACGAAGGTGATGACGGTCGTGGTGAGCAGCGGAAGCATCACCGCGGTGCCGCCGGCCTGGATCATGCGGCCGGCCACGAGCACCGCGAAGTGCGGCGCGGCCGCGGCCAGGGCGGTGCCCGCGGTGAAGAGCGAGGTCGCCGCGAGGAAGACCGCGCGGGTGTTGAACCGGCGCAGGATCAGGCCGGTCGTCGGGATGACCACGGCCATGGTGAGCAGGAAGCCCGTGGTCAGCCACTGCGCCGTCCCGGCGCCGACGTCGAAGACGGCCATGAGCCGGGGCAGGGCGACGCTCATGAGCGTCTCGTTGAGGATCATCACGAACGTCGCCACGAGCAGCAGCCCTATGACGACCTTCACTTGCCGGGGCATCGCCTCCCCCGGAGGAGTGGGGGCCTGAGTCCCCGCCAAGGCGTCGGGTCGCTGGTCGACTGTCATCCGAGTTTTCACCGTCCCTAGGGCCGAGCGGGCCGAACCGGCCCGCGGTCACTGCCATCCAGAGTGCAGCCTATGACGTACATGTCAGTGACTGTCAACTTCGGCGGTTGCTACCCTAGGTGCATGAAGAGCAGCCCAAGCCTCCGAGACGTCTCACGCCAGGCGGTCCGGTCCCAGATCGCCCGCACGGCCGAAGAGTTGTTCGTCACCAAGGGATTCGAGGCGACCACGGTCGACGAGATCGCGGGCGCGGTCGGCATGTCCCAGCGCAGCTTCTTCCGCTACTTCGCCTCGAAGGACGACGTGGTGCTCGACACCTACGAGCGGACGGGTGACGACTGCGTCGAACGGCTGCGGAGCCGGCCTCGCGACGAGCCGGAATGGGAGGTGCTGCGTGCGGTCTTCGACGTGGTCGTCGAGCAGTTCGAGGATGAGGCGCGGCGCAGCCACGGTCTGGCGATCCAAGGCATCGTGGAAGGCAGTTCCGCGCTGCTCGCCGGCTACCTGGAGAAGATGGACCGGGTACAGGAAAGACTGACGGGCGAGCTCGTGTCGCGGGCGCGGGAGCGCGACACCCGGCACGAGCCCGACCGGCTGGTGGTGCGCGCCACGGTGGGCGCCGCCTTCGCGTGTCTCCAGTCGTGCGTCTCGGACGCGGTGCGCACCGGTGACACGTCCGGTCTCAGGTCCCGCTTGGACCGCGTCATGGAATCCCTACGCCCGCACGACGGGTAGGGGAAGGTCTCAAGCCCGGCCTCACACGACGGGCGTGAGCCTGCCGAGGGTGGCGTGCGCCTCCGCCATGATCCTGTCGACGAGTTCGGCGCAGGACGGCAGGTCGTCGATGAGCCCCCCGACCTGGCCGCAGGCCATCACGCCCAGGTCGGTGCGGCCGTCGACCATCGCGGCCTTGAGGAGCATCGGGGTGTTGGCGGCCAGCAGGACCTGGCTCCAGGTCAGTTCCTTGCCGTGTTTCATGGCCAGGCCGTCGCGCACCAAGCCGGTCCAGCTCATGCCCGACTCCCGCTTGAAGGCAGAGGCATGCCGCAGGGCGCGCAGCAGGGAGACCGCGCGTCCGGAGCGCTCCAGCGCGTCCACCAGGTCGGTGCGCAGCATCCGGTGGGGCAGGCCGTCGACCTTGGTGGTGACGGTGACGTCCTGGACGCCCGCGGCGAGGTAGCGGGCCTTGACGGCGTCGGGGACGGTGCTGTCGGAGGTGAGCAGGAAGCGCGTGCCCATGGCCACGCCGGCGGCGCCGTAGGCCAGGGCCGCCACCAATCCGCGTCCGTCGCGGAAGCCGCCGGCGGCGATCACCGGGATGTCCACGGCATCCACGACCTGCGGGAGCAGCACGGTGGTGGCGACGCTGCCGGTGTGGCCGCCGCCCTCGCCGCCCTGCACGAGAACGGCGTCGGCGCCCCAGGCCGCGACCTTCTCGGCGTGCCGCCGGGCGCCCACGGAGGGGATGACGACGACTCCGGCGTCCTTCAGACGGGCGATCAGTTCCGGCCGGGGCGCGAGTGCGAACGAGGCGACCTTCACGCCCTCGTCGAGGATGATCCGCACCCTGTCCCCCGCGTCCGCGGCGTCGGCCCGCAGGTTGACCCCGAAGGGAGCGTCCGTTCGGGACTTGACCTCGCGCACCGCCGAGCGGAGCTGTTCCGGGCTCATGGTGGCGGACGCGAGGATGCCAAGGGCTCCGGCGTTGGCGGCGGCGGAGACCAGGCGGGGTCCGGCCACCCACCCCATGCCGGTCTGGACGATGGGGGTGCGCACTCCGACGAGTTCGGTGAGGGCCGTGGCGATCGCGGTGTCGCTCATGCCGGCACCTCGCGGTCACGGGCGCCCTTGGGGTCGATGACCTCCCGGACGAGGCGCAACTCCTCGGTGGTGGGCTCGCGGGTGTACGGCACCTCGTCGGGGACGGTGAGGGCGAAGCCGGTGGCCTCCAGGGCCTGCTCGACCGTGACCCCCGGGTGCAGCGAGCGCAGCCGCATCGTGTGGTCCGGCGTGGCGAAGTCGAAGACGCCCAGATTGCTGATCACCTCAGGGACATGGTGGAAGCGGGTGGCCGACGGGCCGGCCTCGGCGGCACGGTCGTAGCCGACGCCGCACACCATGTCGACCCGCTCGACGAAGACGCGCGGGGAGTGCTTCGGCACCCAGTAACTGGTCGGGTTGTTCAGGGTGTTGATCGGTGCCCCTCGCACGCCCAGTAGCTGTCGGGCGGGGCGGGCCCAGTCGCCGATGCACGAGATGTTCTGGTTGCCGTGGCGGTCGATCTGACTGGCGCCCATCATCACGTGCCGCCGTCCCGTGGCCACGAGGGCCAGGTGCTGACGGTAGGGCAGCCACCCCTCCACCACCTGGGCTCGGGCACCGAGGGCCGGGACGTCGCCGATCAGCAGTGCCTCGCCGTCGGTGAGCAGCAGGTCGGGCGCGAACGTCAGCTTCGCCAGCCGGGCGCCGATGGCGGGGACGGTGCCCATGGGGCTGGCCAGGACCTCCCCGGCGTCCCGCCAGGCCTCCGCGCAGGCCACCACGCAGTACTCGGCGCGTGTCACGCCGGTCGTCGTCACACCGCTGCTCATGACTGCTGCTCCTCGTGGAACGCCTTGACGGCGGCCTGGTACGCCTCCTCGTCACCGGACAGGAACCGCTCGGTGAACCTCTGCCAGGCCTCCGGGTCGCGGGCGGCCCGGGCATAGGCCTGCTGGAACGCCTCGTCGCGGTCGTGGTCCGGGACACAGGAGGTGAAGTGCGCCCCGTTCGGGCTCTGCACGACGCCGTTCACGAAGGCCCGCTTGACCAGCAGAGTCTGCGGGCCCGCCTCCTTCAGCAGGTCGGCGGTGTCGACGATCCGCTCGCAGGAGACGTAGGAGGCGTCGGCGGCCTGGCAGAAGAGATCGTCGAAGTACGGGTCGGGGCCCAGGTACTGGGCGTTGCCCTGGGGGTCCGCCCGGTTGAGGTGGACGAGCGCGGCGTCCAGGCGCAGGGCAGGGACCGCGACGAGTTCCTCGCCGTCCTCGTAGGGGGAGGTGACGGTGCGCAGGTGCGGGTTGACCTTCATCACGTCGGAGCCGAGACCGGCCCGGACCGGCAGGAAGGGCAACCGCTGCGCGGCGGCGGTCAGGCCCCACATGAACATCGCCTCGTCCAGTTCCACCAGGTCGAAGGCGCCCCGCTGCCGGGCTGCGGTGAAGTGCGGTTCGAGGGGGACGGAGTCGAGGGTGGCGAACGGGGTCACGAGGGTGCGGATCCGGCCCGCCGAGGCGAGCAGGCCGACGTCGGGACCGCCGTAGGACACCACGGTCAGGTCGGTGATGTCGGAGCGCAGCAGTGCGCGGACCAGGGCCATCGGCTTGCGGCGCGATCCCCAACCGCCGATGCCCAGAGTCATGCCGGTGCGGAGCCGGCCGACCACCTGCTCGGCGGTCATCGTCTTGTCGCTCAACGCGCTTCCCCTTCCGACGGCGTGGACGCCGAGGACGCCACGAACGCCTCGCGGTACCGGTCCGAGACGCCGCTGAGGTTGGCCTCGAAGGTGAAGCCCTGCTCGAAGCGGTAGCTGCGGCGGACGTCCACCGGGTCGATGCCGTTGATCGAGGCCTTGGCGAAGCGGAGGAGGAGCCCGTCCTTGGCGGCGATCTCCCTGGCCAGCTCCATCGCCGCGGTGTGCAGTTGCTCGCGCGGAACGACCCGCCACACCGAGCCGTGGCGGTGGAGTTCCTCGGCCGTCACGGTGCGCGAGGTGTAGTAGAGCGTGCGCATCAGGTGCTGCGGGACCAGTCGGGCCAGGTGGGTGGCCGCGCCGAGCGCACCCCGGTCCAGCTCGGGCAGCCCGAAGGTCGCGTCCTCGCTCGCCACGATCGAGTCGGCGTTGCCGACCAGACCGATGCCGCCGCCCACGCAGAAGCCCTGCACCGCGGCGACCACGGGGACCTCGCAGTCGTAGACCGCGGCGAACGCCTCGTAGCAGCCGCGGTTGGTGCCGACGAGCGCCGTGTACCCCTCGGTGCGCTGCATCTCCTTGATGTCGGCTCCGGCGTTGAACCCGCGCCCGGTCGCGGTGAGGACGACGCAGCGCACGCCGGGATCGGAACCGGCCGCGCGCACCGCGGCGGCCAGGTCGTACCAGCCCTGAACAGGGAGGGCGTTGACCGGTGGGAAGTCCACGGTGATGACGGTGATGCCTTCTTCGGGACTTGCGGTGGAGACACCCATGAGCGGATCAGCTACCTTTCCACCAAACGTTTGTTAGGTATGAAGGTAGCAGCGGAGTACGCGTCGCGGGAGGTCCCCCATGGCAACGATCACCGATCTGAGCGGACGTGTGGCGGTGGTCACCGGCGGAACGAGGGGCGTGGGCGCGGGCATCACCCGGGCCCTGCTGGAGGCCGGAGCCGAGGTGGTGACCTGTGCCCGGCGCCCGTCGGACCGGCCGGTCGAAGCGGCCGGACGCGCCGCCCGGTTCCTCCCGGTCGACCTGCGTGACGCGGACGCCGTCGGCGCCTTCTTCGCGCACGTGAGGGACGAGTACGGCAGGCTGGACGTGCTCGTCAACAATGCGGGAGGGACGCCGTACCGGCTGCTGGATGAGGGCGGGGCCGAACGGCACGCACGGGTCGTCGAGTTGAACCTGCTCGCTCCCCTGGTCGCCTCCCTCGCCGCCTACGAGCAGATGCGCGCCCAGCCCGGCGGCGGGTCGATCGTCATGATCGGCAGTGTCAGCGGCAGCCGCCCGTCACCGGGCTCGGCGGCCTACGGGGCGGCCAAGGCGGGACTGGAGCAACTGGCCCGCAGCATGGCCGTGGAGTGGGCGCCTCAGGTCAGGGTCAACACGCTGGTTCTCGGCATGGTGCGCACCGAGTTGTCGCATCTGCACTACGGCGATGAGAGCGGCATCGCGGCTGTAGGGCGCACAGTCCCGCTCGGCCGTCTCGCCGACCCCGCGGAGGTGGGCGACGCCTGCGTCTTCCTCGCCTCCGAACGCGCCGCGTACATCAGCGGCGCGAGTCTGCTCGTCCACGGCGGCGGCGAGCGCCCGGCCTTCCTCGACGCCGCCACGGCCGGCAACTGATCCGGTCGACCACCCAGCTTTTCCCGTAGTTCCCAGACCTTCCAGGCTTTCCAGGCTTTCCAGGCTTTCCAGGCTTTCCAGCGAAAGGATTCTGAGCATGTCCGGACTGTGCAGCGAACGCGTCGCGATCGTCACCGGGGCGGGGCGCGGACTGGGCCGGGCGCACGCCCTCGCCCTCGCCGCCGAAGGCGCGAAGGTCGTCGTGAACGACCTCGGTGTCGGCCTTGACGGGACCGGCACCGAGGCGGGGCCCGCCCAGCTCGTCGTCGACGAGATCATCGCCCGCGGAGGGCAGGCGGTGGCCCACGGCGGGGACATCGCCACGACGGAGGGCGCGGCCTCGCTGATCCGCACCGCCGTCGAGACCTACGGCCGGCTCGACACCCTGGTCAACAACGCCGGCTTCCTGCGCGACCGCATGCTGGTGAACCTCGACGAGGACGACTGGGACGCCGTCATGCGTGTCCATCTCAAGGGACACTTCCTGCCGCTGAAGCACGCAGCGGCCTACTGGCGCGCGGAGGCCAAGGCCGGACGGGCCCCAGCGGCCCGGGTCGTCAACACCAGCAGCGGTGCGGGGCTGCTGGGGAGCGTCGGCCAGGGCAACTACTCCGCGGCCAAGGCCGGGATCGTCGGCCTGACCATGGTCGCCGCCGCCGAGATGGGCCGATACGGCGTCCTGGTCAACGCCATCGCCCCGGCGGCCCGCACCCGGATGACCGAGGCGACGTTCGCCGAGACCATGGCGGCCCCCGCCGACGGCTTCGACGCCATGGCCCCGGAGAACGTGTCCCCGCTCGTCGTGTGGCTCGGCTCCGCGGCCTCCGCCGGTGTGACGGGGCGCGTGTTCGAGACGGAGGGCGGCCGCATCACGGTCATGGACGGCTGGCGCCCCGGCCCCACAGCGGACAAGGGCTCCCGCTGGTCCCCGACCGAGGCCGGGGAGACCGCGCTGAAGCTCCTCGCCGAGGCGACGCCGCCGGAGCCGGTGTACGGCGCACAGTGAGCACCGGGAGGCCG